>DATIDO010000352.1:0-12558 GCA_035456245.1 Polyangiaceae bacterium | reverse complement strand
TCGCGGGCAATCAAGGTGTTGGTGCGCTCGTCGACGGCGATGGTACCGCGCGGCGACAGCAAGACCTGGACGCGCTTGGCCAGATCGCCGGCCTGCGCATAGCTCACCGGCACCAGACGGGTCTCGATCGGAGCCAGCTTCACCGCGGTCGCGCGGCGCTGCATCTCCAGCTCGCGCTCTTTCTGGAGCTCGTCCAGGGGTGCGACGCGGAGCATGTTGCCCTGCTCGACCATGCCCAGGTTCTTCGACTGCAGGATCACGGCCAGAGCCTGATCCCAAGGCACGTTGCGCAGGCGGATGGTCACGCGGCCACGCACGTTGTCGGCGACCACGATGTTGCGCCGCGAGACGTCACCAATCAGACGCAGGACGTTGTGGATGTCCGCGTCCTTCAGGTCGAGATCGATACGCTGACCCGAGTAGCCAGCCTGCTGCCCGACGACACCGGGACCGAAGGCACCGGCCTCTTCGGCCTCGAGCGAGCTCGTCTCCAGTCGGCCGTTGCCGGACTGCACCTCGGGCAGGTCCTCCTCGCCTTTTTCCAGCGAGATGGTGCGCGAGCGCCGCGCCGCGTGGCCGTCCTTGCCCAACCCGGTCAGGGTCGAGGGCAGGCTACCGGGCTCGTAGAACGACCAGAACAGCTTGTTGCCGCGACGCTCGATCGAGCTGGTCATCTTGGTGTCGCGCTGCACCTCGATGATGACGTCGTTGCCGCTGGCGAAGCTGGAGATGGAGTGCACACCGCCGGCGAAGGCCGCCACGTCCAGCGTGCGGGTGAGCGACTTGGGGATCTTGGCGTTGCGCAGGATCAGCGACGAGCGCCCCTGGCTGGCGTTCTCCAGCCGAAAGCGCACACGGCCATCCAGCGCCAGCTCGACCACGTCTCGCGCGGTCTCGTGCTGGTAGCGGACGTCGCCCAGCTGGGCGATCTCGGTCGTCTCCGGGGTCGGCGTGGCCTCGCCCAAATGCGTCCTGGCCTGCGCCTCGCGCCGGTCCAGGCCCACCACGGCCCCCAAGGCACCGGGCTGGAAGCGCACGATCAAGCGCTTGTCCGCGACGCCGATGGCGTACTGGGCTTCCTTGGACAGGGTGACGGTGATGCGAGAAGTCTTGGCCTTGCCGTTCTGGAAGGTCTGGGTCAGCACCCCGCCCACCGCGCCCACGGCCTCGGTGATTGGCTCCGTGCTACCGACGAAGCCGGCACCCGCCACATCGATGATCAGCCGCTTCGACTGCTTCTCCAGTCGCGCGCTGTAGGTCGGCACCCCATCGAACTCGACCTCGAGCTCGCCGAGCCCGAACTCGCCCTCGGCCAATCGAGCCGCAGCAGGCCCTTGGCTCGTCGTCGGGGTCGTCTCGGCCGCCCACGAAACGGCGGGGACGAGCAGCGAAGACGCCAGGATCAGGCTGGAAAGCGGTCGAAACATCCTCATTCTGCTCACACGCATGGTTGTCTCCGACTCGGGGACGACTGGCCCATCCTTAGGCCTCGTGAAACCCTAACTTTCCTCGGTCGGAACGAGCAAATAACTGGTCGAATCGTCAGTCGCCGGAAGCTCAGTCGGACTTGGGGGTCCCCGGGGTTTCCGACTTCTTCTTGGCGCTCTCCTGCGATTCGAACTGGGAAAGCCGCTGCTTCATCGTGGCGATTTCGTCACTGATGGCGCCCTCGTCGACCGAGTCGGCCGACGTCGTGACCTCGTCCGAACGAAGCTGAATGACGCGCGTGGCGCTGGGGACCTCCGGGTTGGAGGGGTCGTCACGCACCAGGACCAGATCTCCGTCGCGGATCCGATCGACTCGCCAGTTGACCTCGTAGGCCGCGCCCACTCCGCCCGTCGGCTGAACCACGGTCGAACGGCCCACGTACTGCCCGCGCTGCACCACCCAGCCGACGCCGGTCGGGTCTACCAACATGGCGCGCTCGGGGTTGATGCCGCCGATGATGCCGACCAGCTTCAGCTCGTCGATGGCGAACTGCTCCAGCACCACCTCACGCTGCGAGCGCACCTCGCCCCGCGCCTCGTTCAGGAAGAACTTGGCAAAGGAACGGAAGGGATCGCGGCTCCGGTCGTTCTCGACGAACTCGGCCTCCTGCAGCTCCATGGCGGGCGGAGGCGGAGTAGCGGGCGTCTCTGCCACCGGCGCAGCGCGCCGATCGACGGTGGCCGCCGCCCCGGTGTTGAAGGTGGGCGCGGCTTCCTCTTCGCAGGCGACGAGGCCCAGGGCCAAGGAGAGCAATGCGATGCGCTTCATCCGTCAGCCCCCTCGGTTGCTGCGACGCGCCTGCGAAGCAGTGGTCTCTGTCTGATCCAGCGAGCGGAAGGCCGTGGCCAGACCCGTCACCGAAAGATAGACGTCGTTGTCCTCGACGCGAGGCTGGCGGATGGAGATGTTCTCCATGTTCATGATGCGGTCGCTCTGACCGATGCCGTAGAAGAACTTGGCGACCTGGTGGAATCGGCCGGACAGCTCCACCTTCATGGGCACGCGCGCGTAGAAGTCTTCCTTCACCTCGGGCTGTGGCGTCCAAGCCGTCAGCTCGATGCCGGAGGTGTTGGCGATGTTCTGCACCGAAGAGAGAAACGCCGGATATTCGGTCGAAGGCGGCAGGATCTTGTTCAGCTCGCGCTCGCGTTCGCGCCGGCGCGCCAGCTCTTCCAGATCCTTCTGGTAAGCGGCCTCGACCTTCTTGGCCGCGTCCAGCTGCGCCAGCAGATCCGTGCGGGCTGCCTGAGCGGCGTCGATGGCCCCTGCTACCTCGCTGTAGAACGCGACGTAGTAGGCAACCCCCACCAGAACCACGAGACCCACGGTGACACCCACCCGGGCCGACATCGGCAAACGTGCCAGTGCGCTCTCGGCCATCAGTAATTCACCTTTGCTTCCAGCGCGAACTCGACCACCTCGAGACTGGTGTCCCTGTCATTGGTACGGCGCGCCGGTAGCAGCCGCACATCGTCGAAATAGTCGGAGAGAATCATGCGACGCGCCAACTCGCTCACGTCGCCACCGTCACGTGCCACGCCCTTGATGCGCAGCAGGCGGCTCTCTTCCACGAACTCGGTGATCCAGAGGCGCCGCGGATCCCAAGCCGGGTTGTAGACGGCCAGTGGGTTCTCGCGGCGCACCTGCGCCAGCTTCTCCGGATCGACGCTGGGACCACGGCCCGGCGTCAGCAGCCTGGAAATCTCGAGCAAGATGGCCGTGGGGCCCGTGCGAGCGCTCTGCAGCTTGGCGATTGCGTCCTCGCGGGCGCGCAGCCGATCCAGCTCGGCCTTCACCTCGGCCTGGTTGGCCACGGCGTTCTTGGACACCTGAATCTTCGTCTGAATCTTGGAGTTCTCGGCCAGCTCGTCGGCCAGCTGACCCTCCTTGTATCCATTGAAGAAGAACAGCGCGATGATCTCGAGCACCACCACGCCGAGCGCGGCGAGGATCCACAGCTCGCCACCGCTGCCAGCGTCGATGCGCCGCTTCTTTTGCGGCAACAGGTTGATGCGAATCACGCTCGCACCTCTCGATCCTTGCGTAGCGCCAGGCCGAGCGCGACCGAGAGCTGGAGCGAGTGACGGGTCAACAGCTCGGGGCGAATGGCGGCGTTGGCCAGGGTGATGGACTCGGTGGGCGACCAGGTCTCGACCGGGATGCGCGAGCGGTTCTCGATGGCCTGGGCCAGTGCGCCGAGCGCCGCAGAGCCGCCGGTGACGAAGATGCGCGAGATGTCGGAGTCGCCGCTGGTCGCCATGAAGAAGTCGAGGCTGCGCTGAATCTCGGCCGCGATGGAGTCGCAGGCCCCCTCGATGATCTCGACCACCTGCTGGGGCACGATGCCATCGTGCCCGTCACCGCATTTGTATGCCTCGGCTTGCTCCTGCGGGATGTTGAGGCTGCGCTGGATCTCTTCGGTCACGGCGTTTCCGCCGTTGGCGATTTCACGCGAGAATGCGCTGACCCCGCCAGCGATGATGTTGAGGCTGGACAGGCTCGCGCCCACGTTGATGAGGGCCACCGTCTGCGACGGATCGAGTCCGCGCGAGTACTCGAAGAGGTTCTGGATGGTGAAGGCGTCGATGTCACAGACGACCGGACGCAGCTTGGCGTCTCGAGCCAGTCGCGCGTAGTCCTCGATCTGATGGCGCTTGGCCGCCACCAGTAGGACCTCCATTTGGCCTTCGTCCGGATTGCGCCGCAGGACCTGGTGGTCGATCTGCACGTCCTTGATGTCGAAGGGGATGTGCTGCTCGGCCTCCCACTGGATCTGCTCGTTCAGTTCCTGGTCGGTCATCATCGGTACGGCAATCTTGCGGATGATGGCCGACTGGCCGGACACGCTGATGGCCACGTCGCGCTGACGGATCTTGTTGTCCTTGAAGAGTCGCTGGAGCGTCTCCACCACGGCGCCAGCGTCCATGACCTGACCGTCGACGATGACCTGTGGATTCAGGGGGGCATAGCCGAACCCCACGAGCCCCAGTCCCTTCCGGCCCTGCTTCAGCTGGCAGACCTTGATGGACGTGGTCCCGATATCCACTCCGACGAGGTTTTTTCCTTCGCGCATCGCTCGACGGGTCCCGGTTGTGAGCGTCTTTTCCGGTGGTTTCCGGAGACGTTCCGAGCCCTGGGGCAAATCTTCTCACCCCCGCGAAATTCCAGCCAAGAAAACCGAGGTCAGCCTGGGGGGTTCGATATGACCCACCTACCGGCCGTTGGGCTGGCGAGGAAATTTTCCAGCCCAATTTGGCTGCGATGGCTTGATGGGTCTCGTGAGACCCAGTGCAGTCCCAGACGAATCAGCGCAAAATTTACGAAGATCCGCCGGATCGTAGGCAAACGGTCCGGCTAGCCCGTCTGAACCAGGGTCAATCGCGACCCCGGACAGAACCGCCGGCCCACAGTCCGGTGCAAGAATGATGCTGCCTCCGTAAGTGGCACGTCTCCTGCTCATGCACCTGCCGAGGGACGGCAATGAGCGACGGTGAAATGATCTTGGGTTCGTGGACCCAACCTGGTGTGGCCCCATTCGACACTACTTTGTGGGCGCCCCCGGGCCACTCGGCCTTGCCCGAGCCGCGAACCCTCGAGCCACGAACCCTCGAGCCACGAACCCTCGAGCCGCGAACCGTCGAAACCCGTAGTGAAGCGGAGCTGCTGGCCGCCTACACCCCCCTGGCACGCCAGATCGCCGGCGGGTTCCAGCGTCGCCTCCCCCGCAACGTCCTCAAGGAAGACCTGCTGGCCGCCGCCATGAGTGGTTTGTGGGATGCCGTTCGCCGCCAGCTCGCCGAGCCCTGCGAGCGCTTCGACTTCTACGTCCGCGTCCGCATCCGCGGCGCCATCGTCGACGAACTGAGGGCTCAGGACTGGCTCCCGCGACGGGCGCGCGCGCAGGTGCAGCAGGCCCGGGCCAACTCCACCACCCCCACCATCACGCACACCGTCGTTCGCTTCGACGACGTGAGCGAGTCCGAGCAGGGTCGCTGCCTGGCCAGCGAAGATCGTGAGCACGGCGAAGCCGCGCTCGAGGCCAAGGCGGCCCGGGACGCGCTGGTCCGCGCCGTCGAGCAACTGCCGGAGCGAGAGCGCCAGATTGTCGCCGAGCACTACTTCCAGGGCGTGAAGTTCAAGGATCTGGGCACCGCACTGGGTGTCTCCGAGCCCCGCGTGTCCCAGCTGCACTCGCGCGCTCTGCAGCGCCTCAAGTCCTTGATGGCTACGCTCTGACGCGTCGCAGGATGGCCAGCGTCTCGATGTGCTCGGTGTACGGAAAGTAGCCGAGCGCTACCAGCTCGCGCGGCTCGTAGCCGCCCGCCCGCAGCACCTCGACGTCGCGCAAGAAAGAGTCGAGTCCGCAGCTCAAATAGGCCACCGTCTCGGGCCCGCGCTCGGCCAAGCCAGCCAACAGCCGGGGCGACAAGCCTTTGCGCGGCGGATCGACGATGGCCGCTTCGACCCCCTCGAGCCCCTCGACGTGCTCGTCCGCGGGTCCCTCCAAGACACGTGCGGAGCCAGCCGCGTCACCCACGGCTCGGAGCCCCAGACGCAGGCCTTCGAGTGAACCGGGCCCCACCTCGTTGAAGGTCAGCTGGCTGCGCGAGGCCAAGCCCAGACCAATCGTGCCCACACCGGCGTGGTACTCGACGATGCGCTCCTTCGAGCCGAGAGCACGATGAATGCGCTCGACGGCTCGATCGTGCAGCTCGGGATTCGCCTGGCCGAAGGCCGAAGGCGGATAGAACACGCGCGCCCCCCCGCTCTCGTCCTCCAGGACCCGAGCACCGAACACGTGCTCGAACGTCTCCCCGAGCAGCGTGTTGGTCGGTTCGGGTTGAGCGTTGAGCCACACTCCACACAGCCCAGACTCGTGCCGCTCCAGCTCGCCGAGCAGCGGCTCGAGCTGACGGCGGACCGCGCTGGCTGGGCCGAGGTGATCGCGCACGACGAGCACCAGCTGAACGCGCCCGCTGCGGCGCTCCACTGCCATCTGCACGGCCCGGAGCAGGCCGCTGTGCCTCCGCTCGTCGTAGGCTGGGATGCCGAATGCGTGCAGCCAATCCTCGAGCTGGACGTGCAGCCGGGCGATGGCGGGGTGGTGCACGACGCACTGGGGGATCGACACGAGTCGATGGCTACCTGCCTCGAAGATGCCGAGCCGCGGACGCCCTGCGAGCTGGCGAACCGACAGGCGCACCCGATGCCTGTGACCGGGGCCTCGGCCCGTCTGGTGCTCGAGCGCGATGCCAGCGTCTTGCGCCAACTGCTCGAGCCGCCCCACGCCCGGGGGCAACTCATCCTGCGCGAAGCGCGGACAGCCCGGGCAGGGCGGGCGATGGGGGCAGTGGAGGGCGGTCACGCCGCGCGATCCGTCGGACACGGCCCCTCAATGGAACCACAGCGTGTAGAGGTACACGAGCGGACCGACCACCAGCAGGGCGTCGATGCGATCGAGCAGGCCGCCGTGACCGGGCAGGAGCGCGCCCGAGTCTTTCACGCCCGTCGAACGCTTGAGCAGCGACTCGACCAGATCACCTGACTGGCCGAGCAGCGCCCCGAACACGCCCAAAAGGGCGCCATGGCCGAGCGGCAGATCCGGGAGATAGGTGCAGGAGGCCAGGATGCCAGCGCCGGTGGCGAACAGCACGGAGCCCAGCAGCCCCTCCCGAGTCTTCTTGGGGCTGACGGCCGGGTAAAGCTGGGTCTTGCCGATGGCGCGGCCGAGCACGTAGCCACCGGTGTCACCCATCCACGCCAGGGTGAGCGTGAGGAACACGTAGGCGGGGCCCGTGGCGCCCTGATCGCGGCGGAGCATGGCCAACGTCATCAGCAGCACGCCGACGTAGAATGGAGCGCTGATGCCACCGAGGACGCGCAGCGCCGCCGTCGGGATCTCGCCCAGGCGCACGAGCGGGACCAGCGCCGAGAAGATCACGACCACCACCACGGCGCTGAAGAACAGCCGTGGATCTTCCCGCCAGGAGTAGGCGCACCAGGCCAGGGCGCCGCTGACGATGCTGCCCAGCCACCGTGACCCCGGATCGGCGGGGTGGGTCATGCCCAGGAGCTCGCGCGACGCCAAGGTCGCGGCCAGGACCAGGAAGGCTGCCCAGGCCCAGACGGGCCCCCAAAAGAGCAGCACGAGCAGCAGCGGGCCGAGGGTGAACGCCGTCGCCAGGCGGACCACCAGATTGGATGGAGCCTTGGCGGGTGGCGCGGGGGCCTCGGTTGGTTCGCTCACGGACGGACCGTTAACAAGCACCCCCTCGGCTCACAAGGCGCGGAAATCCCACGCTGGAGGGGCGCGGAACCAGGGGCGGCTCGGGTATAGGGGCGGACGTGAGCCGTCTCGGACACCTCGCACGTTCCCGTGGCCCGCTGCTGGGGGTAGCCGCCCTCACCGGTGGCTTGCTCGGGGCAGCCGGTGCCCACCCGCGTGCGCACGACGAGGCGTCTCTGCTCGCAGCCCTGAGTGAACTCGGCGCAGGCCAAGTCGACACACTGGCTTGGGAGCCTGCGCGCTCGACCCTCAGCGAGCTGCTGTGGGGCCGCCCGGTGCTGTTCACGGCTCGCGAAGGAGACGGTCCTCACGACATCTATCGAGCCTTCGTTCGTCGTTCACCGAGCGGCGCGCTGCTCCAGGTTCGCGCGCCTCGGAACCTCACCACCACCGCGCTCGCCGACGAGTCGTCACTCGACTGTGACGCGACCACCTGCGCCTATGCGACCGAGCAGGAAGCTCGCGTCACCAGCCTGACCCTACTCGACCCGAGTGGCTTCACGCCGTCGCGCGATCTGGGCTGGGCGGGTCGCGCCCAGCTGGCCCTGCGCAACTGGCTGGAGACGGGCGAAACAAAGGGCATCGGCCGAACCGACTGGCTCCTCGAACCCAGCGTCGCCCACGTCGAGATCCACTCGACGCCCACGCACCTGGTCCTTTCGCTCGAGGGGCGCCGCGTCGAGGTCTCGCGTTCGGCCGTCTTCCGCCACGCCAGCAGCTGTTCGACCTCGGCGTTCGACTGTGTGCGCCGTGACTTCGAACCGAGCACTTTCTGGCAATGGGGCGCCGACAACGCCCGCGCCCTGCTCGGCCCCGGCCCCGTCGCCTACGTCGAAGGCCGAGTGTTCTCGGCGGTCGACCGCGTGCATCGCCTGCTTCACACGTCGAGCGCCGAGCCGCTGCCGGCCCGCGCTCCCGTCGCCGTGGCGCCCACCCATGGCGACCATGAGACGACGCTGGCCTGGCCGCCCGCGAACCTTCCCCCACTGCTGCGCGGTGCGCCCGCCGACGACGGCCACTTTCGCCCCTGGCGCTTCGGCGGCGACCCCAAGCTCGCGCCCTACTTCTACCGCGCCGTCATTCACCCCGATCCCGAGCGCGCCTACGCCGAGGTCCACCTGCTGGCCATCGACAGCTCGCGCCTCGAGCTCCACGTGCGCGCCGGCTACGAGGATCCCAAGCCCGACTCGGGGCCGCCTGGCTCGGGCCACGTGCCCGAAGAGCCGGCGCGCTTCCGCCGCATCGTCGCGACCTTCAATGGCGCCTTCAAATCGGTGCACGGTCCCTACGGCATGCAAGCCGAGGGGCGAACTCTGGTCGCGCCGAGCCCCGGCGCCGCCACGGTCCGCATCGACTCCGACGGCGGCATCGGCTTCGGCAACTGGCCGATCGCCGAAGGCGGAACCGCCGAGCCGCCCGCTGGACTCGAAGGGCTGAGCGAGTTCCGCCAGAACCTCGACCCGCTCGTCGAGAAGGGCCGCGCCAACCCGCGAGGGCGCGCGGTGTGGGGCGAACACCTGTACGGCAGCCTCGTGCCGGCCGAGCGCAGCGCCCTCTGTACGACGCGCGCCGGGCAGCTCTACTACGCCTGGTCACCGGAGATCTCCGCGGAGGCGCTGGCCGCTGCACTCGTCCACGCAGGCTGCGACTACGCCGTGCACTTGGACATGAACCCGGGGCACTGCACCTTCGCGCAGAACCGCATGGAGTCGTTCCAGCCGTTGGTGGCGCGCGGCGAAGTGCTCGACCCGCGCATGCGTGTGAACGCCAACCGCTACCTGCGCTGGTCGCCGCAGGACTTCTTCTACCTGGCGGAGCGCTCGGCCCTGCCCGAGCGCTCACGGCTCGACTGGCAACCGCTGGCCGAAGGCGCCCTCGCCCCCCTGCGTGGCCGAGGCAACGCTGGCAGCCTGCCGGTGGAGCTGGAGCGCGTCGCACTCGGCTCGGTGCGACTCGGTCTCGTGGCTGGCACAGCCGAACCGCGCCAGGAGCCGGCCGTCGAGCAACGGGCCACCATGACGTGGGGGCTGGGCCACCGCACGCCTGGCACCCGAGGCGGCCTGCTGCGAGGCCTCACCACCATCTCACCGCTCGTCCGCAGCGACGCGAGCCTCCGCCTGCCCGCGCGAGGCACCCCCACCTTGCTCGCGCCCGGCATACCGCTCACGCCCGAGGCCGACGTCGACGTGGTCCAGCTGCCCGTGCTCGCGCGCGATGGCGAGCTGGTTCCGCTGGCGCGCGAGCTAGGGGACCGTCGACTGCGTGCCGCCGCCTGTCTGTCGAGCGATGGTCATCTGCTCGTGGGCCGGGTCGAGCACGATACCGTGGCGCCGCTGGTCGGCCTGCTGCTGGAGGAAGGCTGCTCGCTCGTGGTCGCGCTCGATCGCGGCTCCCATCACCCGGCCACGTTCGAGCGAGGGACCGGGACGGCTCCGCTCGAGCTCACGCCGCGCCCCGAGAGCCTGCTCTTCGCTACCGAGCGGCCTCTCGCCCCGCGCGCCTACGTGTTCGAGTGAACGGGCTGCGCACGCGCGAGTGCGACTGGGCTACGAAAGACGACGGCGCTCGCAGGACTCACGCGCGAATGCGACGGCGCTGGACGAACTGCTCGGGCTCGACGTGCACGATCTCGTCCGTGGCCGGATCGCGGTAACGCACCTGCAAGACCAGCTGGCTGCTGCCGAGGCCGTGCTTCTCTTCCAGCAAATGCCGGGTCTCGCGCACCCGCCCCGCAGCATCGGGGCGTTCGTCGCGAACCCAACTGCCGAGGTGCTCGGGCAGCGGTTCGAGTTTGCCGAATCGCTCCTCCTTGGCGCCAGGCACCTGGGACATGAAGACAGTCAGGTAAACGGCGGCGCCGACGGCCGCCACAATCAGGAGAAATACGTAGAACACGGCGGCGGGAGTGTGACGCTCGCCCCATCGCCTGGCAACGCATTGACAGCCTCGGGCGGAAGCGCTCCGGTGGACGCCGTGAACGCCACCGACACGAGCCCCGACCTCCCCGACGAACTCTGGGAAACCCTGGAAGATCTCTACGATCTGGCCGAGGAGGATCCGCCCGAGGCCCTGTCCACGTTCCAGTCCTTCCCCGAAGGCCTGCGCGAGCTGCGTGAATTCCAGATGGCGCTCGCCTACATCGAGAAGCGCCAAGAAGATTACGCAGCCGCGGAGAAGCGCCTGCGTTCGCTGCTGGTCCGGGCACCGGACGACGCCGACGTCCACCACCAGCTGGGCGATCTACTCGACGACGCCGGGCGTCCCGAGGACGCCACCCGTCACTTCTTGCGCACGCTCGAGCTGGACAGCGCCTCGCCTGCCCTCGCCACGCCCGAGCTGCTCGATCGGATTGGCCAAGCCCTGGAGGGCGCCGTGCGCGATCTGCCCGCCGAGTACCAGGAGCGGCTGGCCCACGTCCCGTTGCTGGTCGAGAGCCGTCCCAGCGTCGATCTGGTCGAGTCCGGTTTCGATCCGCGGGCCATGGGCTTGTTCGACGGCCTCGATCACGAGGGTGATCTGAACCAGGCGCACACCACGGCTCCGACTCGCATCGTGCTCTACGCCGAGAACCTGATCGACGAAGCGGGTGACGGGCCGGAGTTGGAAGAAGAGGTCATCGTTACCGTCCTGCACGAGATCGGTCACTATTTCGGTCTGGACGAGGACGACATGGAACGCCTCGGGCTCGACTGAAGGGACGCGGACAGCTCGCTCCCTCCCCGGGGCGCGAACCGGCGACCGTTGTCTGATTGGGCCCACGCTGACAGACTCCCGCGCCGTGGCCTCAGCCTTCCGCACCTTTGCCAGAATCCTGGACGATCGCCGAGCCACCCTGTGGCTGGCGCTCGGCGTCCTGACCCTCGTCTGGCTGCCCGTGCTCATCGTGATGGGTGGCCACGGATCCTGGGACGATTGGTGGTTCCGCGCCGCCTACGAGGGGTTGCGGACCTACGGCACCATCACCCCCGCCGATCCGTACCGTTTCTCGAACGGCGATCCGCAAACCTTCCGCGACGGCATCGAGCACGGCTTCGGTGTCTGGTTCGCCCACCCCGAGGTGCGCGTGGCGCTGTGGCGCCCGCTCTCGGCAGCCACGCACTGGTTCGATCACAGCCTCTGGGGCTTCGACCATCACCTCGCCTACCTGCACAGCTACCTGTGGTTGGTGCTCCAAGTCGTCGCGGGTCATGCGTTGTTTCGCACCATCCTGCGTCCCCGTGAGGCGGGCCTGGCCACGTTGGTGCTGGCGTGGGCTTCGTCGCACGCCGAGGCCGTGACCTGGATGGCCGCCCGCAACTCCCAGGTCGCCGCGGCGCTCGGCACCCTGGCCCTCGCCTGTCACGCTGCTGCGCGACGAAGCGATGCTCCTCGCCCGCGATGGCTGGGCCCGCTGTTCTTCGCGCTCGCTCTGCTCGGCGGGGAGACGGGCCTGGGCACGGCTCCGTATCTGCTGATCTACGAGCTGTGCCTGGCCCCCGAGACCGAAGGCGAAGCGTGGGGGCCGCGACTCTCGCGAAGCTTCCGCGCCCTGCTCCCCTACGGCCTCGTCCTCGTCGCCTGGTTCGTCGCCTACTCGGTCCAAGGCTACGGCACCGCCCACTCCGGCTACTACATCAACCCGCTGCACGAGCCGCTGCGCTTCCTCGAAGCGCTCCCCGAGCGTGGCCTCACCCTGCTCGGCGGAGCCTTCCTGGCGACCCCGATGGCGCTCTGGCTCTTCCGCCCCGATACCCGGACGTTCCTGCTCTGCGCCGGCGTTGCCTCGATCGCGTTGGTGCTGTGGG
>DATIDO010000351.1:0-9115 GCA_035456245.1 Polyangiaceae bacterium | reverse complement strand
GCACGCAGCTGGGTGACGACAAGGTTTGGAGCACGCTGTCCTTGGCGGCAGTCGGCAGCTACGGCCGCGGTGGATTCGGTTTCAAGAGCGACCTGGACGTCCGCGTCCTCTGCAAGAGTCAGAAGAAGGCCTCGCAGATTGCCGACGCGTATCTCTATCCGCTTTGGGACGCCGGCATCCAGGTCGGCCACCAGATCGTCACCCAGTCCAGCACGATCCAGCTGGCCAAGAGCGATCTGGCGACGGCCACCACGCTGCTCGACTGGCGTCACCTCGCCGGCGACCAGGCGGCCAGCGCCGAGCTACAGGAAAAGGCGTTCGCCACGCTGTTCGCGCCCGGCAACGTGCAGGAATTCCTGGCCCGGCTCGGTGAACAGGCCGAGGAACGCTGGAATCGCTTCGGCGATTCGGTCTATCTGCTCGAGCCCGACGTCAAACTCGGTCAGGGTGGTCTGCGTGACTTGGACATCGCCCATTGGACGGCGCTGTCTCGCTGGCGCGTCCGCTCGCTGAAGGGCCTGGTCAACATCGGCGTGCTGTTGCCGCGCGAGTTCGAGCAGCTCGATCAGGCTGCCAACTTCCTGCGCCGCGTGCGCAACGTGCTGCACTACAACACCCGCCGGCGCACCGAGCGCCTGGGCTTCGAGCAGCAGGAGCTGGTCGCCGATCGCATGGGCTACGGCAGCGGTGGCCCCGGCTGCGAGGCGCTGATGAGCGACTACTACCTGCACGCGCGCACCATCGCCAACGTGCGCGAGTTGCTCTTGGCCCGCGCCGAGCCGCCGCCCAAGAAGCGGCAGAAGGCCAAGTCGCTCGGCAACGGCTTGCAGCTCTTGGGCGACGCCGTGGCGCTCGAAGATCCGGACCGCCTGCAGGCGGAGCCGGCGCTGGCCCTGCGCCTCTACTGGGAGGCGGTCCACCGCGACCTGCCGGTGTTCCGGCTGTCGCGCGACGCCATCCTGCGCGCCACGACGGGTGACGACTTCTGCGAGCGGCTGCGCCAGAGCGAAGAGGCGGCGCGCCTGTTCCGCCGTTTGGTCCGGGTGGTGCGCAAGGTGCGCTTCAAGCGCAACTCCTTGCTGACCGAGCTGCACGACGTCGGCCTGGTGCTGGCCATGATCCCGGAGTTCAAGCCGGTGGTCGGCCGCGTGCACCACGACATCTACCACGTGTACACGGTCGACGCGCACTCGATCGCGGCCGTCGACCGCATGCGCGCGCTGGTGCGCGGTGAGCTGTCCGCCGAGCACCCCATCGCTTCGCGTCTGGGCGCCGAAATCGCGCGGCCGCACGTGCTGTTCATGGCGGCGCTGCTCCACGACATCGGCAAGGACATCGGCGGCCGCCAGCACTCGGAGCGCGGCGTCGAGCTGTGCCGGGTGATCTTGAACCGCCTCGGCGTGGCCGAGCACGACATCGTCGAGATCCAGCACTTGGTGCTGAAGCACCTGCGCATGTACCACGTGGCCTCGCGCCGCGACATCGACGACCCGGGCACGATCGAGTCGTTCCGCGCCGAGGTGCACGGCCCGGAAGGCCTCAAGGAGCTCTACCTGCTCACGCTCTGCGACGTGGCGACCACCAGCCCGCAGGCGCTCACCAGCTGGAAAGAGCGCATGATGGAGGAGCTCTACGTGCGCACGCTGCGCTCGTTCGAGGGCATGCCGGCGCGCACCGAGGCGCGCGCCGAGAGCCTGCGTGAGGCCGCCCGCGCGCTCTGCCCGGCCAGCGGCGAGCGCGCCTTCCTCGAGCACTTCTTGTCCGTGGTGCCCGACCGCTACCTCTACGCCAACGAGCCCGAGGACATCGTCGCGCACAGCCGCTTGGCCCGGCAGTCGCAGACGCGCCGCTTCATGACCACCGTGCTGACGCACGACGCGCCCTACTCGGAAGTCGGCTTCATCACCGACGACAAGCCCGGCGCCCTGGCCATGATCACCGCGGTGCTCGCCGCCAACCGCCTCCGCGTCGTCGGCGCCCAGCTGTACTCGTGGGTCGACGAGCACGGCCGTCGGCGCGTGCTCGATCTCTTCTGGGTGCGCGGCGCCGACGATCCAGCGTCGGTCGCCCGGGCGCTGCCCCGCGTGGAGTCCGACTTCGAGAAGCTACTGGGCGGGGAAATCTCGGCCGATCAGCTGATCGAGCAGCGCCGCGGCTCCAAGATCAGCGAGCGCCCGGCGCCCGACGTGCCGACCACCATCATCTTCGACAACCGTTCGGCCCACGCACACACCATCATCGAGGTGGCCGCTCATGATCGCCCCGGTCTGCTCTATCGCTTGGCCAAGACGCTGGCCAACGCGGGGCTCGAGGTCGCGCTGGCCAAGATCAACACCGAAGGCAACGCGGTCGCCGACGTGTTCTACGTCTCCGATCACGAGGGCAAGAAGCTCACCGAGGCCAATCAGGTCGAGGAGCTGCATCACCGCCTGCGCGAAGCCGCGCAGCGCAATACGCTGTAACGACGGGGAGCGAAGAGGGTAGATGGATCGCATGAAGAGCGTGGGTATTCGCGGGGGGCTGTCGGTCCTCTTGGTGGCGTTGGCCTGTGGCTGTGGTTCGAGCCAAAAGGAGCCGGAGCAGCCTCCGCCGTTGCAGCAGCCCGACGAGAAGACGGCCGCGCCTTCGAGCACGAAGGTCAAGCAGGGTCTCGAGGCCATCCGCGCCGAGAAGTTCGAGGAGGCCGAGAAGCTGCTGAGCGAGGCGACGCAGGAGTCGCCCGAAGATCCGCAGGCGGCCTTCTACCATGGCGTCGCGCTCGACGGCCTGCAGCGCACCGAGGACGCGGTCGCCTCCTACCAGAAGGCGCTGAAGCTCGAGCCCAAGCTGACCGAGGCCAGCCAGAACCTCTCGGCTGCGCTACTCGCGCTGGATCGCGTCGAGGACGCGCTGACCGTCGCCAACCAGGGCCTCACCCAGACGCCCGAGGACGTGGGCCTGCTCGCCAACCGCGCCCTGGCGCTCGACGCGCTCGGTTCGCCCGATGCCCCCGCGGCCTACGAGAAGGTGCTGGCCAAGAAGGGCGACGATCCTTGGCTGCGCCTGAACTACGCCGTGACGCTCGCCCGCGCCGGCAAGGAAGATCAGGCCAAGGCCGAGATCGCCAAGGTGCCTGTCGACGAGCCGCAGCTGGCCGCGCAGGTGGCCTCGTTCCACGGCGATCGCCACGACTTCGCGGCCTGCGTGGCCACGCTGGATCAGGCCATCGCCAAGAACCCGCTGGCCGATCTCTTCGTGCAGCGTGGCGTGTGCAAGCACGGCAAGAAGGACGAAGTCGGCGCCGGCCAGGATCTGAAGAAGGCCGTCGAGGCCGATCCGAATTCGGCGGCGGCCCACTACTACTTGGGTCAGCACCTGCTCGCGCAGAAGAAGACGGCCGACGCCAAGGTGCACCTGGGCACGGCCGCCGAGCTGGGTGCGGGCACTCCGCTCGGCGAGAAGGCCAAGCAGGCGCTTGCCAAGGTGAAGTGAGCTGCTCGGAATGAAGAAAGGCGGCGGCCCCGAGGGCTCGCCGCCTTTTCTTTTTGGGGGGCTCGGTGAGCCGCCTTGGTTCTGCGGCGTCGCGCCCGCGCCGCCGCAACGGCTCAGAGGACTAGAGCCTCAGAGGATCAGATCCAGGATCCGATCCAGCTCGTCCAGGCTGGAGTACTGGATGGTGATGCGACCCTTGCCTTCCTTGTCGGCCACCTCGCAAGGCGTGCCCAACTTCCGCTCGAGCCGCTTCTCCAAGTCGCGCACGCTGGCCGACTTGCCGTCGCTCGACTTGCCGCCGCCCGACTTGCCGCCGCCCGACTTGCTGCCCTTGGCGCCGCGCACCAGCTCTTCGGTCTGGCGCACGCTGAGGCGCCCCCGCACAATCTTCTCGGCCAAGTCGGCCATGCGCGCGGCGTCGTCGATGCCGAGCAGCGCGCGGGCGTGACCCTCCGACAGCTCGCCCATCACCACCTTGGTGCGCACCACCTCGGGTAGACGCAGCAGGCGCAGCGAGTTGGCGATGGTGGAGCGATCCTTGCCCACGCGCTCGGCCAGCTTCTCCTGCGTGTAGCCGTGCTCCTTGACCAGACGGTCGAGCGCTTCGGCCAGCTCGATCGGATCGAGATCCTCGCGCTGGACGTTCTCGATGATGGCCAGCTCGAAGGCGTTCTGCGAGGAGACGTCGTGAACGACGACCATCACCTCCTTGAGCCCGGCGCGCTGCGAAGCCCGCCAGCGCCGCTCACCGGCGATCAGTTCGTACTGGTCGTTGCCCGTGCTGCCGCCGCTGCCGGGCTTGCGGCGCACGACCAGCGGCTCGAGCAGGCCATGCTCGCGGATCGACTGGGCCAGCTCGTCGAGCTTGGCGTTGTCGAAATGCTGCCGCGGCTGGCCCTTTTGCGGGACGATTCGCTCGAGCGGGCAGAGGAAGACGTTGCCGTCGCCGTAGCTCGGCCGATCGGCAGCGGCGCTCGTCGTCGCGGCGGCGGGAGTGCCTGCCGCAGGCGCGGCAGGCTGGGGGGGCCGCGGGGCCGGCATCAGGGCGTCGAGCCCGCGACCCAAACCACGCTTGATGTTCACGAGGCCTCCGCGTGGCCAGCCGAGGTGGACGGCGTGAGGGGGGCGCCGGGCGCGCCGTCGAGGATCTCGCGAGCCAGGGTGAGGTAGCTCTGCGCGCCCTTGCTGCCCACGTCGTAGAGCAGACAGGGCACGCCGTGCGAGGGCGCCTCACTCAGTCGGACGTTGCGCGGGACGATCGAGTCGAAGACGCGGAAGTGCTTGCGCACCTGATCGGCGACCTGGTGGGCCAGGTTGTTGCGGCCGTCCCACATGGTCAGGACGATGCCTTCGACCGTGAGGTTGGGGTTCAGGCTGTTCTTCACGCGGTCGACCGTGGCCATCAGGTACGTGATGCCTTCGAGAGCGTAGTACTCGGGCTGGAGCGGGATAATCAGCCGGTCGGCCGCGCCCAGGACGTTCAGCGTGAGCACGCCGAGCGAGGGAGGCGAGTCGATCAGGATGTACTCGTAGCCGGCCGCCTCGGCCGAGCGCAGCAGCTTGCGCAGATGGGTGCCGCGGTCCTGGTCGAATAGCTCGTACTCGACGGCCGTCAGATCCTGGCTGGCAGGCGCAACGTCGAGCGTGGCGATCTGCGTCTTCTGGATCACCTCGGAGAGGGTGGCTTCGCCCAACAGCGCGTCATAGATGGTTCGGCTGGCCGAACCGGGGGCGACGCCGACGCCGCTCGAGGCGTTGGCCTGCGGGTCCATGTCGACCAGGAGGGTGGGGCGCTCTGCGGCAGCGAGGCTCGCCGCCAGATTGACGGCGGTGGTGGTCTTACCGACGCCACCTTTTTGATTCGCGACCGCGAAGATCGTGGGACCGGAAGCCATGGGGAGGCGGAGCCTAGAGCGACGAATGGTTGGCCGCTAGGCGAACCATCCGTCGCGACCAGGCAAGCAATAGGAGCGGCGCCCGAGGAGCATGAGTGGCCGGACCCAGCAAAAAACGGGCCTCCTCACCCCTGAAGGGGGCCCGTTTTTGCATCGGCCTCCCAGGGCGAGCGTGCACCGCTCCAGCGACGAATGGTTGGCCGCTCGGCGCTCGGGGGTCCGGGGTCGGGGGTCGGGCCACTCCGCTATCGGTTTCACGGAGTCCGTATCGAAGTGCAGCGATCGGACGCCGAAAAGTTCGGGTCGGGGATCCACTGTCGTATTGTGTGAGCAGATGTAGGTGTGAGTCGCACCGGTCGGAAGGACCGGGGGACCCACCTCGAATTGCCCAGCTTCGAGAGGACACGGACACCCCAGATGGCGACCCCGCGCGGATACAAGAGCTTTGCAGACTTCCAGCGTGAAGCGCTCCGTCCCGGCATGCGTGCCGGTTGGAGCATCGACGAGCTCGACATGCCGGATCGTCGGCAGGAGCTGGACTTCGATCTCGATCCCTTCGAAGCCGCCCTGCGCGAGGCCGAGGGCGAGGACGACGACTACGAATGAACCCGGGTGTGGGCTGCGCCGCCTGGCGCACCCACCCCCGGATCTCGATTCCCGTTCGCAGCGTTTCAGCTCGAACGGGCCCTTTCTCCTACTTTCTTTGCTTGTTCGGAGCCTCTGGCTCCGGTGACTCCTCCCGAGTCTCTCGCCCCCGGACGCTGCCCTCGTCCGGGGGCTTTTTCTTTGGCGCTCGTGCTGCCTGCGAGGCCTACACCCGAGCACGGGAACCGCGGTTTTCGGCCACGCCGCGCCTGTCACGGATGCCTTGACCCCTTCGCGCCTGCATGCCATTGAGCGCTTCCTTCCGAGGTCAGCAGGCAAAAATGCAGGTCAGCGTCGAAAAACTCAGCCCCGTCTTGGTTCAACTCAACGTCGAGATCGACGCCGCGCGCGTCACCTCGGAGTACACCAAGGCCTTCCAGACGGTCTCGCGCTCCGCGCGTATCAAGGGTTTCCGCCAGGGCAAGGCGCCCAAGGACATCGTCCAGCGCGTATTCGGGGGCCGCATCGAGGCCGACCTGATCCAGCGCCTGGTCGATGAGTCGTTCCCGCAGGTGGTCGCCGAGCAGAAGATGCAGCCGGTCACCTCGCCGTCGGTCGAGCCCGAGCGGCTCTCGAGCGGCAAGGCCTTCACCTACAAGGCCAAGGTCGAGATCCTGCCGGTGATCGACAGCGTCGTGTACGAGGGCCTGGAGGCCAAGCGCCCCAGCTCGGCCGTTTCCGACGCCGACATCGAGGAGGAGCTGCAGAGCGTCCGCCGCGCCAACTCCACGCTCGAGACCCCCTCGGCCGCTCGCCCCGCTCGTGACGGCGACGTGCTGACCGTGGATCTGCGCGTGCTGGTCGACGGCGAGCTGATCGCCGACGCCGGTACGAACGGCTTCTCGATCGAGCTCGGCAAGAAGGCCGTGTTCGACGAGATCGAGGCCGCCCTGGTGGGCGCCGAGCTCGGCAAGACGGTGAAGGCCAGCGTCGAGCTGCCCGCCAGCCACCCGCACCCAAAGCTCGCCGGCAAGAAGGCGGACTTCGAGATCGACGTGAAGGAGCAGAAGGAGCGCATCCTGCCCGTGCTCGACGACGAGCTCGCCAAGGATCTGGGCGACTTCTCCACGCTGGCCGATCTGCGCGCCGACGTGCAGAAGCAGCTCGAGGCCCGCAAGAAGGAGATCTCCGAGAACGTGCTGGCCGAGCGCCTCGTGCAGGCACTGGTCCAGGCCAACCCGGTTCCGCTCCCCCCGACCCTCGTCGAGCAGCAGGCCAAGCTCGGTGAGCGCGAGTACATCTACCGCGCCGCCATGCAGGGCCAGCGCGTCAGCGGCGTGGGCGACGCGCTCAAGCAGCAGATCAAGGACGAGAGCGAGATCAAGGTTCGCGCCGGCCTGGTCATGGCCGAGATCGCCAAGCGCGAGAACATCCAGATCGGCAACGAGCAGATCGAGGAGGGCCTCAAGGAGCTCGCCACGCAGACCGGCAAGAACGTCGCCAAGCTCCGCGCCGAGTACGCCGAGCCCAAGCGTCGTGAGCAGCTGATCGGCATGATCCTCGAGAACAAGGTCCTCGACCTGATCGAGCAGAAGGCCAAGATCAGCGACGAGTGAGGGCAGGGCGGTCCGGCCTCGAGCCGAGCCGCATGTCACCCCTCGGTGCCGCTGGGCTTGCCCCATCGGCCGAACGAAAGGCTCCCCGACCCGGGGGGCCTTTCGCCATTTCGGGGCTCGAATCGGAGCTCGATTCGGGGCTGGAAACGCCGCTCGCCGGGGGCCGGCCGAGCCTCGCGGGGGGCCTCGCATCGGGCCTCGCGGGGGCCTCGCGTTGGGCCTCGCGGGGGCAGGGCAGGAACGAATATCCCGAACTCTCGATTTGCCGCCGCGCCTTTGGCCTGGGCCGAGTCGAGGGTTAGATTCGAAGTCGGCGAGTCGTTTCGACGAGCAACGGAGAACATGATGAAGCGTCCCGAGACACGTGCAGATGCCATGCGGCTCCTGGAGAGCCGAAAGTCCTCCCTGGAAATCGAGAGTCAGCAGCAGGCCGAGCGGATCAGCTCGGGCGTCATCTACCCGCACGTGGTGGAGACCACCCACCGTGGTGAGCGCACCTGGGACATCTTCAGCCGTCTGCTCAAGGACCGCATCGTCTTCCTGGGCAGCGCGGTGGACGACGACGTCGCCAACATCATCATCGCCCAGTTCCTGTTCCTGGAGAGCGAGGATCCGGACAAGGACATCCAGCTCTACATCAACTCCCCCGGCGGCGTGGTGACGGCGGGTCTCGCCATCTACGACACCATGAACTACGTGCGTAGTCCGGTATCCACCATCTGCATCGGCCAGGCCGCAAGCATGGGCGCACTGCTGCTTTGCGCAGGTGAGAAGGGCCGCCGCTACGCGCTGCCCCACTCGCGCATCATGATCCACCAGCCGCTCGGCGGCGCTCGCGGTCAGGCGACCGACATCGAGATCCAGGCTCGCGAGATCCGTCACATGAAGGACGTGATCACCGACATGTTGGTCTCGGCGACCGGCAAGCCGCGTGACGAGATCGCCCGCGACATCGAGCGCGATTTCTACCTCGGTGCTGCCCAGGCCAAGGAATACGGCCTGATCGACGAGATTTTCGACCGAACCAAGGTCAAGCCGGGCGCCTGACGGCCGGCTGGGCCTCCACATCGGCTCGTCGTCTTCGGACGGAGAGCCGAGTCTCCCAGAACACCACGCCCCACCCGGGGCGGGTGACACCCCTCGAAAGGGTGAGGGCGGCAACGGCCAACCATTCCTTGCCGCCCCCCAACCCGAAATCTAAGCTTTCGGTGTGGGTCCCGAAACGGCCCACCGCAACCCTCGGTACCCCATCACTCGGCCGCTCCGACTTCCTCGGATCGGCCCTCAGACAGGGCCTCCAACCCACTAGGTGCTCCCTTGGATCGACGGCGCGAAGACTCGAACGGTAACCTGAGCTGCTCCTTCTGCGGAAAATCGCAGAAAGAGGTGAAGAAGCTCATCGCGGGCCCAACCGTCTACATCTGCGACGAGTGCATCGCGCTGTGCAACGACATCATCGCCGAAGAGGTGGAGAAGGACGAGCCCACGTCGGGTTCGGAGCCTCTGCCCAAGCCGGCCGAGATCAAGGCCATCTTGGACGACTACGTG
>DATIDO010000350.1:0-9965 GCA_035456245.1 Polyangiaceae bacterium | reverse complement strand
TTTGCAGGGGCCGTGCTACAGCCCGCCCAGCATGGGCCTCCCGTTCGAAACCCCGGAAAAAATCGGTCTGCAGCAGCAGGAAGGGCAGAGCTTTCCGCGGCTCGTCGCCATCATGCAGCGGCTGCTCGCGGAGGATGGCTGTCCCTGGGATCGTGAGCAGACGATCCAGACCCTGCGCTACTACCTGCAGGAGGAGACGTGCGAGGTCATCGACGCCATCGATCGGGGGTCGTTCGCCGACCTGTGCGAGGAGCTCGGCGACCTCTCTCTGATCGTCGTCTTCTTGAGTGAGCTCGCGCGCAATCAGGGTTACTTCGGACCCGACGACGTCGTGCGCGAGGTGATCACCAAGCTGGTGCGCCGTCACCCCCACGTCTTCTCCGATGGTGACGCGGCCACGGCCGCCGACGTCGAACGCGCCTGGGAGGCGATCAAGGCCGAGGAAAAGAAGCGTCGCCCGCTGCTCGACAACATTCCGCGCTCGCTGCCCGCATTGGACGGGGCGCGACGCGTGAGTGAGCGGGTCGCCACCGTCGGCTTCGACTGGGACGACCATTCGGGATCTCGCGCCAAGGTGGCCGAGGAGCTGGGCGAGCTCGACGAAGCGGCGGCCAGCGGTGACGCGGCAGCCATCGAACACGAGCTGGGCGACACGCTGTTTGCGCTGGTCAACTATGCACGGCACCTCGGCGTCGATCCCGAAGTGGCTCTGCGCAAGACCAGCGCGCGTTTCCGGGGGCGCTTCGAGCATGTCGAGCGCGAAGTGAAGCGTGTACACGGCGACTGGCCGCGTCGAGATGGCAAGCCGAGCCGAGGCATCGGCCTGGCCGAGCTGGATGGGTACTGGGCCGACGCCAAGCGCATCGAGCGCAATGGAGGCGAGGCAGGATGAGCACGCCGCCCGTGACCCAACCCGCGCTCCACCCCGTCGCACGCTTGCCCGACGAGTGGGCCAGCGCACTGGCTGCCCAGGGTGAGAAGGCCTTCCGCGCCAAACAGGTGTTCCGCTGGATCCACGAGCGCGGCGTCTTCGACACCGAGCAGATGACGGATCTGTCCAAGGTGCTCCGACAGAAGCTGACCGACGAAGGCCTGTCCGAGCCTGGCTCCGTCGAGCTGGTGCACGAGTCGAGCGACGGCACTCGCAAGGTGCTGCTCGACATGGCCCATGGCGCCAAGATCGAGTGCGTGCTGATCCCGATGACTCCCGGCTCGCTCGACGCAGACGTCGAGGCCGAGGCCGATGGCGATGAACAAGACGAGCTGGAGGACGTTCCGCGCAAGCGCGTCACCCTGTGCATCTCCACGCAGTTCGGTTGCGCGATGGGCTGCGTTTTTTGCGCCAGCGGCCAGGCGGGGCTCTTTCGCGGCCTGGGCGCCGCCGAGGTGGTCTACCAGGTCCTGGTGGCGCGTCGTTACCTGCGGCGCGACGAAGACATCAAGAACCTCGTTTTCATGGGCATGGGTGAGCCCCTGCACCACTACGACGAGACGGCGCGCGCGCTCCGCCTGCTGACGCACCCCGATGCGCGCGGCATGTCGCCACGGCGCATCACCGTCTCGACGGTGGGCTTGGTGCCGGGCATCCGTCGTCTCGGTGAAGACTTCGCGGGCAAGATCGGTCTGGCCGTTTCGCTCCACGCCCCGGATGACGAGACGCGCAACCGCATCATGCCGATGAACAAGAAGTACCCGATCGCCCAGCTGATGCGGGCGCTCACCGAGTACCCCTTGCCCCCCCGGCGCCGTATCACCATCGAGTACACGCTGATCGCCGGCGTGAACGACAGCCTGGAGCAAGCCGATCGCCTGGCCGATCTGCTGCGACCGCTGCGCGTGAAGGTCAACCTGATCCCGATGAACGGCATCGTGGCGTCCGAGCTGCACGGCCCCCGCGCCGAGCAGGTGGTGGCGTTCCGCGAGCGTCTCTTGCACCAGGGCTACAGCTGTTTCGTGCGCACCCGCCGCGGTGACGACGTGTCGGCGGCGTGCGGCCAGCTGGCCATGCAGGCCGCCAATCCCGTGCGGCTGGGACGCAAAAGCACGACGACGGCTTGAATCGGCGCCATCATGAGCGTGGAGGCAGCATGAGCTCGAGCTTGCACGAGCGTGCCCGAGCGTGGGCCCAAGCGGATCCGGATCCCCAGACGAGAGCCGAGCTGCTCGAGGCGCTGGAGCGCGGTGACGACGACGCACTGGAGCGAGCCTTCTCGGCTCCGCTGGCCTTCGGAACGGCGGGACTGCGAGGGCCGGTGGGCCCGGGCCCGGCGTGCATGAACCTGGCCGTGGTGCTGCGTGTCAGCCACGCGCTCGGTGAGTTCTTGCGCGAGATGGGCCTGAGCGAGCGCCCGATCCTGATTGGCTACGATGGACGCGCCGAGAGCGCGGTGTTCGCGCGGGCGGTGGCCGAAGTGCACCGCGCTGCCGGGCTGCGGACGCTGGCCTTCGACCAGCCGGGGCCGACGCCTTGGGTGGCCTTCGGCGTGCGTTGGTTGGGGGCGGCGGCCGGTGTGGCAGTGACGCCGAGCCACAATCCGCGAGGCGACGCCGGCTACAAGCTCTACGATGACCGAGGGATCCAGATCGTCGGTCCATGGGACGCTCGTATCGCCGAGCTGATCGCGCAGGCACCACCGGCTGCGTCGATCCCGCGCATGTCCGGCGAGCCCGAGCGGCCCCCGCCCGAGCTGCTGCAAGCTTACGAGACGTGGTTGGCCGGCCTCGGTCAACGCGTCAAAGCCAGCGCAGCAAGGGCCAGCTCCGTAGGACCCAGCTTGGCAGGACCCAGCTCGGCAGGGCCCAGCTCGGCAGGACCCAGCTCGGCAGGGCCGAGGAGTTCGTCTGGCCTCGGCAGCTCGGCAGGGCCGAGCAGTTCTCGCGGACCCAGCAGTTCTCGAGGACCAACCAGCGCGGCGATCCCCAGCTCTCGGGGATCGGGCGTGGCGATCGCATACACCCCGCTTCATGGGATCGGCTTCGCGTCGGCTCAACCAGCCGCGCGTGCCGTCGGCGTCGAACTGGTGCCCGTGCTCAGTCAGGTGGAGGTCGACGGAACCTTCCCGACCACACCTTTCCCCAACCCTGAAGAGCGGGGCGCGCTCGATGAGCTGCTCCGCCACATGAACGAAAGCAGCCTCGATCTCGGGTTCGCCAATGATCCCGACGCAGATCGCTTCGCCGTCGTGACACCCCGCCTGGGACGCGCGGTGCCGACGGCGCTGTCGGGCGATCAGCTGGGCCTGCTTTTGGCAGATCTCTGGCTGAGCGCGCTGGCGGAAGCGGGGCGTGCTGGCGAGGACGGGAACCCAGCCGACGCGCCGCTGCTCGCCGACGCGCCGCTGCTGGTCAACACTGTCGTCTCGTCACCTGGCCTCGCCCGGCTGGCGAGTGTTCGGGGCGCGCGCTCGGAGCAAACGCTCACCGGCTTCAAGTGGCTGTGTCGACCCGCGCTCCAGGACGAAGCCTTCGTCTTCGCCTACGAAGAGGCGCTGGGCTCCTGCTTTGCCTGGCCAGGTCATGCGCCGCTGCTCGACAAGGACGGCCTGGCTGCGCTGAGTGTCCTCGGCGCGTTCGTGGCTGCTCGGGTTCGAGAGGGCGTCAGCCCTGGACAGGCCGTGGCGGATCGCTTGGCTTTGCTCGCTCGGCAGATCGGGCTCTGGGTCAGTCGGCAAAAGAGCCTGCGTTTCGGCTCGCTCGAAGAAGCTTTCTCGTTCGCGGACGCACTGGGGGCCCATCCACCCAGCGAGCTGGGCGGTCGAAAGGTGCTCACGGTGACGGACTTTCGCCAGGGCGCCGCCAAGCGCCCCGTCTGGCTCGGAGCGCAGGAGCTGCTGGTGCTGGAGCTCGAAGGGGACGTACGGCTCTGCGTCCGCCCCAGTGGCACGGAGCCCAAGCTGAAGTTCTACGGTCATGCCGTCGGCGAGCTCGCGCACGCCGAGGACTACGCGCGACTCGAAGACGAGCTGGCCTTTCGACTCGACGTCCTGCTGGCCGAGCTGGCCCGCGCGGACGCCTGAGCCGTCAGTCCGCGTCGAAGCGCACGGTCTCTGCAGAGGCCAGGCGAGGAATGGCGGCTTCGATACGCGCGCCGATTTCGGCGTGGGTCCCCAGGACGGTGATGACCAGGTGCTCGGGGGTGATGCGACGACGAATCGCCTCGTTCACCTGTTCGAGCGTGACGGCGGCCACACGCTCCAAGTAGCTGCCCTGGTAGCCCGGGGGCAGAGCGTAAATCGACTCGTCGAGCCGCAGCGCCGCGCGCTTCTGGGCCGTGTCCACGGCGAACGCGTGGCTGCGCGTGAGGTACTTCTTGGCGGCGGCCAGCTCACGGGCCGTGATGCCGTCCTTCACCCAGCGCTCCAGCAGCTGGAGCTCCAGCTCGAGGCAGGGCGCCGCGTCGCTGGCCTGGGGAAAGGCCCACATCGAGAAGGCCTGGCGGCGGCGATCGAAGGGCACGGCGCTGGAGGTGCCGTAGGACCAACCGCGCTTGGCGCGAACCTCCTGCATGAGCCGCGACGTGAAGGTGCCACCGAACACGGTGTTGCCGACGTGGAGCGCCGTGTGATCTTCGTCGTGGGCGTGCGTGCCCAAGCAACCGATCACGATCTGCGTTTGCGTGCGCTCGGGCTTGTCGACGAACACCAGCGTGCGTCCGTTCGGCGTGACCGGATCGGCTGGATCCACCGCGACTTCTCGGCCGACCGGTAACGCCTCGTGGAAACGCGCGGCGGCCTCTCGCGCCATCGGCTCATCGACCGCGCCAGCGAAGGCGAAGCGCATGTGCTGGCGCGTGAACAGCCGCTCGCGTAGCTCTTCCAGATCACTCAGCTCGACCCGACGCAGGCTCTCCGGCGTGCCGCCGCTGGGGCGACCGTAGGGGTGGCCCGAGAACAGCTTGCGCAGCCAAAAATGGCGGGCGCGCGCGCGGTCGTCATCGAGCCGCTCCGTGCACTCGGCCAGACTCTCCTGGCGCAGTTGCTCGAACTCGCCAGGCGCGAAGCGCGGCTGACACAGCGACTCGAAGGTGAAATCGAGGAAGGCAGCCTGGGAGCGAGCGATGACACCACCGTGAAAGCCAGCCGTGGAGCGAGTCACCTCCGCGCCCAGGTGACCACCGATGCGGTCGACCAACTCATCGGCTTGCTCGGCGCTGCGCCCCGCGCCCGAGCGGCGCATCAGGCGCATCAACATGCGCGCGGCGCCCTCCTTGCCAATCGGATCGAGCAACGAGCCGACCTTCGACGCGATCGACACGTGCACGAGCGGCACGGCGCGATCCGCCTCGACGATTGGCTGCGATGCCGAGCCGGCCTCGGTGATGGGCCGCGTGACCGTGCCGGCCTCTTCGTTCGGCGTGCTCAAGCCGCCACCTCGGCCTGTGGGCGCACCAGCACCAGCGTCCGTTCTTCGCTACGCAGGTAGCGCCGAGCCGCTCGCCAGAGATCGCCGGGTTCGACCCAGCGCATGGCCCGCAGGCGTTCGAACGGAGCAGCGGGGCGCCGCAGAACCGTCTCGTAGAAGCCGATGGTGGAGGCTTTGCCGTCGGCGGTCTCCAAGCCGCTCAGCAGGCCGAGCTCGGCCCGAGCAGTCGCGCGCTCGATCTCCTCGCGGCCGACCGGCTCGCGCACCAGCCGCTCGAGCTCCTCGTCCACGATGGCCAAGAGCTCCTCGGCCCGGTGCCCCTCGCGGGCCGAGACGAAGATGTCGATCAAGCTGGGATCGCGGTGCGGTCCAACGGATGCGCGCAAATCGCTGGCCAACGAGAGCTCGCGCACCAGGCGCTTGTGCAGACGGCTGGCCCGCCCACCGCACAGCACCTCCATGAGCAGGGACACCAACAGGTGATCCGGATCGCCCAAGGCGGGGCCCCTGTAGCCGATCAGCAGCTTCTCGGTCGGCGTGGGCTTCTCCACCTCCACGCGGCGCTCGCCCTGCTGGCGTGGCTCGGGGTGGATGTCCTCGATCGGCAGCGTGGAAGGCGGAATCTCGCCGTAGGCGCCGGCGATGGTCGTGAGCAGCTTGCTCTCGGTCACGTCGCCGACCACCACCAGGCAGGCGTTGTTGGGCGCGTAGTAGGTCCGGTAGAAGTCGAGGCAGTCACCGGTCGTGAACCCTTCGATGTCGCTCATCCAACCGATGGTCGGCCAACGATAGGGGTGGACGTCGAACGCCGTCTTCCACAGCAGCTCGTCGACGGCGCCTTCCACGTCGTCTTCGACGCGCATGCGGCGCTCGTTCATCACGACCTCTTTCTCGCTGTCCAGCTGGGGCTGCTGCAGCACCAGGGTGTTCATGCGCCGTGCCTCCAGCCCGGCGACCAGCGCCAGCTGGCCTTTGGGGAACGCCTCTTGGTACTGCGTGAAATCCAGCCAAGTGGAGGCGTTGTTGTCGGCCCCCGCGGCTTCCATCTTGCGGTCGAAGCCACCGGGCGGCAGGCCTTCGACCTCGTTGAACATCAGGTGCTCGAACAGGTGAGCCAGGCCGGTCTTGCCCGGTCGCTCGTGGCGCGAGCCCACGCGGAACCAGGTGTGGTAGGCCAACACCGGCGCCGAGTGGTCCGGCAGGTAGAGGAGCTCGAGGCCGTTCTCGAAACGGTAGCGCTCGATGCGCGCTCCCTGTCCGAACTCGATCGATTCCAGGTGTTCGACCTTGCCGTAGCGCGGAGCGCCGGCATTCAGACGCTCGAGCAACGAAGTACGGGAACGCTCGCTCATGCTCAGCGCTCCTTGTCGTCCAACCGCAGCACGGCCAGGAAGGCCTCTTGCGGCACCTCGACGTTGCCGACCGCCTTCATGCGCTTCTTGCCCTCTTTCTGCTTCTCCAGCAGCTTGCGCTTGCGCGAGATGTCGCCGCCGTAGCACTTTGCCGTCACGTCCTTGCGCAGAGCGCGGACGGTCGTGCGTGCGACTACCTTGCTGCCGATGGCGGCCTGGATGGCGACCTCGTACTGCTGAGCGGGGATCAGCTCCTTCAGCTTGCTGGCCAGGGCGCGACCACGGAAGTAGGCGTTGTCGCGATGCAGGATGGTCGAGAGCGCGTCGAGCGGCTCACCGTTCACCAGCATGTCGAGCTTGATCAGATCGTCGGTGCGGTAGCCTGCCAGCTCGTAGTCCATGCTGGCGAAGCCGCGCGTAGCGCTCTTCAGCTTGTCGTGCAGGTCCAGGATCACCTCGCCGAGCGGCAGTTCGTAGGTGATGACCACGTGGTCCTGGGTGGCGAAATGCATGCCCTGCTGAATGCCGCGCCGCTCCTCGCACAGCGCAACGACCGGGCCCACGTAGGTGGCTGGCACGTGGATGTTGACCTTCACGATCGGCTCTTCGATCGATTGCAGGTCGCCGGGATCCGGGAGCTTCGACGGGTTGTCGACGCGGATCGTCTCGCCGCGCTTGGTGTGCGCGCGGTACACCACGCTGGGCGCGGTGGTGATCAGGTCCATGTCGTACTCGCGCTCGAGCCGCTCCTGGATGATCTCCATGTGCAGCAGGCCGAGGAAGCCGCAGCGGAAGCCGAAGCCCAGGGCTTCGCTGGTGTCCGGCTCGTAGCTGAACGACGAGTCGTTCAAGTGCAGCTTGGCCAGCGCGTCGCGCAGGCTCTCGTAGTCGGCCGAATCCGTGGGAAAGAGGCCTGCGTAGACCATGGGCTTCACTTCCTTGAAGCCGGGCAGGGGATCGGTGGAGCCGCCGGTGACGTGGGTCAGCGTGTCGCCGATCTTGGTGTCTTCGGTGGTCTTGATGCTGGCGGCGGCGAAGCCCACCTCGCCCACGCTCAGCTCGTTCAACGCGGTGGCGTGGGGGGCGAAGCAGCCGAGCTCGGTGATTTCGAAGGTGCGGCCGGTGGCCATGAAGCGCACCTTGTCACCCTTGCGGACGGTGCCGTCGACGATGCGCAGCATCACCATGGCGCCGCGATAGGCGTCGTACCAGCTGTCGAACACCAGCGCGCGCAGCGGACCATCGGGGTTGCCCTGGGGCGGGGGGATGCGCTCCACCACGGCTTCGATCAGCTCGGCGACACCCAAGCCGGTCTTGCCGCTGGTGAACATCGCGCCGCTGCAGTCCAGGCCGATGACCTCTTCGATGTCGTGGGCCGCTCGGTCCACGTCGGCCGAGGGCAGATCGACTTTGTTGAGGACCGGCAGGATCGTGAGGTTGTTGTCGAGGGCGAGGTAGGTGTTGGCCACCGTCTGCGCCTGGACGCTCTGGGTGGCGTCGACGACCAGCAGCGCTCCCTCGCAGGCCCGCAGGCTGGACGAGACTTCGTAGCTGAAATCCACGTGTCCGGGCGTGTCGATCAGCTGCAGCTGGTACGTCTCACCGCTCTTGGCTCGGTAGTTGAGCCGAACCGACTGAGCCTTGATGGTGATGCCGCGCTCGCGCTCCAGCTCCAGCTTGTCGAGGAACTGCTCTTTCTTTTCGCGATCCTGCAGCGCACCGGTCACGTCGAGGATGCGGTCGGCCAGCGTGCTCTTGCCGTGATCGACGTGGGCGATGATCGAGAAGTTGCGGATCTTGGACGGAGGCGCGGGCATGTGGTGGCTGATGCGGGCAGACTGCGCCGGCGTGAGGCCGAGCAGGACGGTGCTTCGTGGGTACGACTCGCACCCGGGGCGTTGCCCTAGCTCAGTCGGCCTTGGAGCGGTAGGGCCGTGCCCGCCGCGCAGGTGCGAGGAGCCGCTGGCTCACTTCTTGGGGGCGTCGGGCGATTGCGCGGTCAGGCTGAGCTGACCGGGGAGCTGATCGGCATAGCGCGCCAGGACGAGGTCGATCCCCTCCCGAATGAACACGGCCACGGGCACCTTCGTCCGACCATGGAGAAGGTGCAGCGCGTCGTTCTGTTCGGGGGTGATGTAGACGGTCGTCGAGATCTTCTTGCGAGCCATGAGCGGCCTCCGCGGCTTCGTTGCGGCGCCCCGCAGCGAATGACCAGTCGTTACCATAGATTCCCATACGTGCATCGTCAATCGGCTCGGTTCGGCTGCTAGAGTTTCAACATGCGGAAATTACTTGGTAATTTAACTTGTCCCCAGGGGGCGACCGCGAGCGTGGGGGCTCCGCTTGCTGCCTGCCCGCTTTTTCAGCAACCTGCGAACGATGAGTCCGTCGTGGAATGCGTCGGGGGCGCCGCAAGAGGCCCGCTCCGACCTGGGACTCCGGGTCGGAGGGCGGACGCGCGGGGTGTCGATGTGGGGCTCGGTGGCAGCCCTCGGGCTCCTCACGCTCGCCTGTGGCGGTGCAGGGCAGGGGAAGGGCGCCGAAGATCCATACACCCGGCGTTCCACCGAGATCGTCCTCGAGCGCTGCGCGCGCGAAGGTGACGGGGTGCTTCGCTTGGATGCCGATCTCGACGGGCGTCCCGAGGTGACTCGGCAGATGCAGGGAGAGCGCGAGCTGTGTCGCACGGTCGATTTGGATTTCGACGGCCGATCGGATCGCATTGTTTACTATGACGAGCAGGGCAAGGTGCGCAGGACCGAGGCGGACTTCGACCGAGATGGTCGGGTCGACGAGATTGCGACCTACTTGGGGGGCGAGCTGCGGGAGCGACACCGCGCGGCGACGCTCGCCGGACGCCTCGATACCTGGGAGTTCTACGAGGGCGGTAAGCTGGCTCGCACCGAGCGCGACCAGAACGGTGACGGAGTCATCGATCAGTGGTGGGAGTACCCGCGCCCCGAGTGTCCGCTCATTCACGCGGACGAAGATGGCGACGGCCGTCCCGATCCGTCCTCGACCATCGACTACTGCCAGGCCACCGGCTACGTGCCGCCGGCGGCCCAGAACGAGAAGGCTCCGGTCTCGCACGATTTCCAGTCGGGACCCGCCGACGAGGCCGTGACCGAGGTCTCCAACGTGCCTGCCGGCGAGGCGGGGGCAGCTACGCCAGCGCCGAGCGGCGCCGCACCGAACACGACCGCTCCCACTGCTCCGCAGCCCACCACCACACAGCCCACCACCAAGCAGAGC
>DATIDO010000349.1:0-2193 GCA_035456245.1 Polyangiaceae bacterium | reverse complement strand
GGAAGGCTGGACCGGGGCCAACGAGGCAGCGGGACTCGCCGGCTGCGTGCTCGACGCAGGACTCGATGTAGCCGCCGTGCTCGAGGTAGCCGCGGAGTCCCCTGGCTCCGTCGAGCGACTCGAGGGGGTGCAGGCCGCAAGCAGACCGACGAGCGCCAGCGAGACCAGTCCGAGCGAATCCCTCATCGCTTGCCTCACATGCGACGCACGACGGCGATGCCCAACAGACCGAGGCCGCGCGACAGCTGGCGAGCCGTCAACGCCGCCAGGGCCAGGCGGCTGGCGCGCTCGGCGCCTTCGGCCTTGAGCACGGGGCAGGCTTCGTAGAAGGCCGAGAACGCACGGGCCAACTCGTAGAGGTGATCGGTCAGCAGGTGAGGCAGTGCGGCCTGACCCGCCTGGTGAACGACGTCCGAGAAGCGCGCCAGGACCTTGCCCAGGCGCACCTCTTCGACCGCGACGAGCGAGACGGGGCCGCGCTGGTCTTCGAGCGAGAGGCCGCCTTTGTCGAAGATGCTGGCGATGCGCGCGTAGGCGTACTGCAGGTAGGGGCCGGCGTTGCCCTGGAAGCTCAGCATCTTGTCCCAGTCGAACTGGTAGTCGCTGCTGCGGTTCTGGCGCAGATCGGCGTACTTCACGGCGCCGATGCCCACGGCGCGGGCCACGCCGGCTTGAGCGTCTTCCGGGATGTCGAGGCGCCCCTCACTGACGCCTTCGCGGATGCGCGCGAGCGCGCGTGACTCGGCCTCGTCGAGCAGCGAGGCCAGCGTGACGGCCTTGCCATCACGGGTCTTCAGCGGCTTGCCGGCTTCGTCCAGGACGGTGCCGAACGACACGTGCTCCATGGCCATCTGGACGCCCAGCAGACGAGCGATGGCGATGAGCTGCTCGAAGTGCCCGGCCTGGCGGGCATCGACCACGTAGTAGACGCGCTGAGCGCCGACCTCGGCGGAACGATACAGCGCCGCCGCGATGTCGGTGGTGGCGTAGAGGAACGCGCCGTCGCGCTTCTGCACGAGGAAGGGCTCCTTCTGCGCCTTCAGCCTGGCGGGGACGCCGTCGAGCTCGGGCCAGAACACGCCGACCGCTCCGTCGTCGGGCCGGGCCAGGCCCTTTTCCTGCAGCGTCGCCACCACGCCGGGCAGCGCGTCGTTGTAGGCGCTCTCACCGCGCCAGCTCTCGAAGCGGATCCCCATGCGGTCGTACACGCGATCCAGCTCGGCGCGCGTGGTGCTCACGAACTTCTCCCAGAGCGCGAGGTTCTCGGCGTCGCCGGACTGCAACTTGGCCAGCTCGGCGCGGGCCCGTTCGGCGAAGGCCTCGTCCTCCTTGGCACGGGCCGAAGCCTGCTTGTAGATGCGCTCCAGCTCTTCGATGGCGGAGTCCTCGAGCGCCGTCGCGTCGCCGAACTCACGCATGCCCGAGAGCAAGAGGCCGTACTGCGTGCCCCAGTCGCCGATGTGGTTGACGCCGATTACCTCGTGCCCGACCTCGCGCAACAGGTTGCGCAGCGCGTCACCGATGATGGTCGAGCGCAGGTGGCCGACGTGCATCTGCTTGGCGATGTTGGGGCTCGAGAAGTCGACGACGATGCGGTCGGTCGTGTCGGCGCGGTCCACGCCGTCGTGGGTCGAGTCGGCGGCTGCTTCGTCGAGTACGCGGGCGACGAAGGCGCTGGACAGGGTGAGGTTCACGAAGCCGGGACCGGCCACCTCGGCCCGCTCGATGGCGTCGCTCTGGGCCAGGCGCTCGGCGAGCGGCTCGGCGATCTCGCGGGGCTTCTTGCCCAGCTTCTTTGCCAGGGCCATGGCTGCGTTCACCTGGAAGTCGCCGTGCCGAGGGTCGGCGGTCGGCTTGAGCAGGGCGGGGGAGGCTTCTCCCGTCAGCTCCGAGAGGGCCCGGGTGGAGAGTTCGTCGAGGAATTTCTCGATGCGCATGGCGCCCTCCTCCTAGAGCGACAGGCCGTTGGCCGCCAGGACTACCGTCCTGCCGGGTCCAAACAAGCAATCGGAGTGGCCGTGGGGCGTCGCCGCGCCACCCCGTGCGGGGGGCGGGGCCCGCGGGACGGGCTCAGATCTTCTGGGTCGAGAGGCGAGCGCGGAGTGTCTCGTTCTCTTCGAGGTCGCCGAGGATGTCACTCATGCGCGAAATGACGAGCTGGTGGAGTTCGGGCTGGGCTGCCAGGTCGAGCAG
>DATIDO010000348.1:0-13759 GCA_035456245.1 Polyangiaceae bacterium | reverse complement strand
GAGCGGCGGCGAGCTGGATGGCTTTCGGGAGCTGACGCTGGCCCGGATGCGCCGGGCCTTCCCCGTGCTCTCCGCTCGGCGAGCCGTTCCCTTGCAAGCCCCGCCCCGCTGGGCCTGGACCGTTCTCACGGTGGGGGCGGTGGCGGCGCTCCTCTTCGCTCCGCTGCCGGCGCGGCCGGTGGACGAAGACAGGGGGCGAGCGGCCGTCGCAGCCGTTCCGGGTCGGCTCGCGACTCCCGAACTCGAACGCGCTTTGACCGAGCTACGGCAGCGGGCCGCCGCTCGGGGACAGGACGAGCTGGTTCGCCAGATGGCCGCAGAGCTCGAAGGCCTCGGCAGTGAGCCGGATCCCGCCGAAGCACTCCGTCGCCTGGCGGCTTGGGAGGCCGAGCTGGCCCTGCAGTCGGAGCAGCAGAAGGGCTTCGAGCAGGCGCTCGTGCGTCGCGGCGAGGCGATGGGTGAGACGCGCACGACGCGTGAGCTGATGAAGGCGCTCCGTTCGGGGTCGGGGGCCGAAGTGGCTCGCGCGCTCGAGCAGCTGGCCGAGCGCCTGGAGTCGCCACGCGAGAAGTTGAGCGAGCGGGAGCTGGCCGAGCTGCGGCGCGCGGTCGAGGAGGCGCGGCAGGCTCGGGAGGAAGAAGCGCAGAAAAAGGCGGCAGCCGAGGCAGCTTCGCAGTCCGAGGCAAGCCAGCTGGAGGAGCGCACCCGCCGCCTGCGGGAGCAGCGGGAGAAGGGCGAGCTCTCGCCCGAATCGGCCGCCGAGCTGGAGCGCAACGAGCGCACGCTGCAGCGGCTGGGCGGGCGCAAGCAGGAACAGGAGCGCACCATGGACGAGTTGGACCGTCGGCTCGCCGAGGCCGCTCGCGCCCTGGCAGACGAGCAGCGCGCGGCGGGGGGGTACCAGCGCAAAGCAGCCGAGCAGCTGAAGGGCGCGGCCGAGCAGCTGCGCGAGCAGGAGGAGCGCGCGCTCGGCGAGGCCGAGAAGCAGGAGTTGCTCGAGCAGATCGAGAAGCTGCGTGAAGAGCTGCGCCGCCGCCGCGAGCAAGGCGGTGACGGCGAGGAAGCGCGTCAGGCCTTCGAGCGCAGGGCGCGGGGTCAGGATGGAGGGGCCTCGCCCTCGGGCTCGTCGAGCTCGTCGGGCCGCCCCGGCAAGGGCGGATCGGCTGGGCAAGCCGTTCCCGTGCCGATCGAGGCGCCTGGTAGTGCAGCCTCGCGCGGGTCCGGTCCGGGGACGAAGGGCCCCGGGGAGTCGGGAAACCAACCCGGGGCGGCCGGCGATCAGCCAGGCACCAGCCACGACGAGAACTTGGTCGGTGACGCGTCGGCGCGAGGTGGTGGCGCGGCGCAGGACGTGGCGGCGGTGGCCCAGGACAGCGGTGCCGGCCCCAGTCAGCGAGAGACCATCCGTTCGGCAGCGCGGGCTGGCTTTGCCCGTGGACCCTACCGAGCTCTCTACCAGGACTACCAGAACGTGGCGGAGGAGTTGATGCGCAAGGACGCCATCCCTCCCGGATACAAGAGCCACGTCCAACGCTATTTCGAAATGATTCGACCGCGCTCCGAAGCCGCTCGACCCCAGGAGTAATCATGAGTGCAATGCAGGGCGCCGAGGAGCGCCTCGAAGAGTTCGAACGCGTCGTGCGCAGTCTCCAGTCGGAGATGGCCCGGGTCATCGTCGGTCAAAAAGACGTGGTGGAGGGCGTGATCACCTGCCTGTTGGCGGGCTCGCACGTGTTGCTCGAAGGCGTACCGGGCCTGGGCAAGACGCTCTTGGTGCGGACCTTGGCGCAGCTGCTCGAGCTGCCTTTTGCTCGCATCCAGTTCACGCCCGATCTCATGCCGGCCGACATCCTCGGCACGACCGTGGTGACCGACGACGAGCGCGGCGGAGCACGCTTCGAGTTCAAGAAGGGCCCCATCTTCGCGCCCATCGTGCTGGCCGACGAGGTGAACCGCGCCACCCCCAAGACCCAGAGCGCTCTGCTCGAGGCCATGCAGGAGCACCGCGTCACCCTGGGCAACGTCACCCACGATCTGGGGCAGCCGTACCTCGTGCTCGCCACCCAGAACCCGCTCGAGATGGAGGGCACCTATCCGTTGCCCGAGGCCCAACTGGATCGGTTCTTCTTCAAGCTGCGCGTGCCGTTTCCCAGCCACGAAGAGCTGCTCGAGATCATGGGCCGCACCACGGGCAGCGCGGAGGTGAGCTTGTCACCGGTCGCTGATCGGGAGCTCATTCTCTCCCTCCAGCGCACGGTCCGGGACGTGCCCGTGCCCGCCCACGTGTTGGACTACGTGGCGCGTCTGGTGAGGGCGACGCATGCCGATTTGCCTTTGGCCTCGCCCAGCGTGCGGCGCTTCGTCGCCACGGGCGCTTCGCCGCGCGGCGCCCAGGCCCTGGTGGTGGCAGCCAAGATTCGTGCGTTGCTCGCGGGACGCGTGGCGGCCAGCCTCGAGGACGTGAAGCGGAGCGCGTTGCCGGCGCTCAGGCATCGCTTGTTGCTCAATTTCGAGGGTGAAGCGGAGGGAATGAGTACTGACGCGGTGATCGGCGAACTGCTCGAGACCCTGCCGGACGGGACCCCGTAGTCCGTGGCGTTCTTTTCTCGGAAGCCGCGAGGCTCGCCGCCTCCCTCGCCCACGGGAAGCACGAGAGCTGGTTCGAGCTCGGGTCCCGGCCACGAGGGGATGGGCTCGCTCTTCGACGCTGATTTCCTGCGTCGACTGGAGTCGCTCGCGCTGTCGAGCCGACGCACGTCGTCGGGCGAGCGGCGGGGTGAGCAGCGCAGCAAGAAGCGTGGCAGCGGTGTGACCTTCGCCGATCACCGCCCCTACGCCGCGGGTGACGACATTCGCTTCCTCGACGTGGCCTCCTACCAGCGCTTGGGCAAGCTGCTCGTGCGTCTCTACGAGGAGGACGAGGACCGGAGCCTGTGCCTGCTGCTCGATGGCTCTGCCTCGATGTCGTTCGGCGACGGGCGGAAGTTCGAGTTGGCGAAGCAGCTGGCGGCGGCGCTCGGCTACGTGGGGCTGAGCGGCCTCGATCGGGTGGGCGCCTACGTGCTGCGTGAGGATTCGGCCGAACGCATGCCGCCGCTCCGCGGCAAGCGGCGCGTCCTGCGGATGCTGCGCTTCCTGTCGGCCGCGCGGGCGAATGGGGCCACCGACTTGGGACGAGCGCTGCGCCCCGTGGCGCTGGCGCAGCGCCGAGGCGCGCTGGCGATCCTGCTGACCGATCTCTACGACCCGCGCGGGTTCGCGACCGGCATCGACGTGTTGCGCTGGAATCGCCTGGAGCCGTGCGTCATCCAGCTGGTCGACGAGCGCGAAGCGCGGCCGCCGCTCCAGGGTGACGTGCGGGCGGTCGATGTCGAGACGGATCAGTCGCTCGAGCTGACCGTCACCCGAGCGGGCCTCGACGCAGTCGCGAAGCTCCACGCCGAGCGGACCGAGAGCGCCCGTCGCTACTGCCTGGCGCGCGGCGTGCCGTTCGTCGTGGCGTCGGTCGATCAGCCCTTCGACCGCATCGTCCTGGAGATCCTGCGGCGCGGGGGGATCGTCGAGTGAGCACGGCGCTCCTGGCCTTCGTCTTCACCGGGCTCGGTGGGGGGGCCCTGCTCGGCTGGTTCGTCGCCTTGGGCCTACCGATCGTCGGGCTCTATCTGCTGCGGGTTCGCCGCCGCCGGGTGGCCGTGCCGTTCTTGGCCCTGCTCCGTGAATGGCCCGGCGCGAGCCGGCGCACGGCGCTCGAGCGGAGCCTGCGGCACGTCTTGTCGCTGCTGGTGCAGCTCGCCTTGCTCCTGCTGCTTCTGCTGGCCCTGGCCGATCCGCGCCCGGAGGGTCAGGCGCGGCCGAGTCGTTCGCTGGCGCTGTTGGTCGACGTGAGCGCCTCGATGGCAACGACGCAGGCAGGCCAGTCGCGCTTCGAGCGCGCCCGCCTGCGCGCGAACGAGCTGATTGGCTCACTCGGAGCAGGCGACGAACTGCTCGTGATCCAGCTCGGCGCGCACCCGCGTGCGCTCGGGGGCTTCTCTCGGGATCGGGCGCGCCTCCGTGATGCGATCGCTGGCCTCGACGTTCTCGACACGAGCGCCGATTTGAGTGCCGGCCTGCGGCTGGCCGACGACGCGCTGCGGGGGCGTGAGCGCGGCGAAATCGTCTTGCTGAGCGATGGTGCTTTCCCGGCTCACGGTCTCGGCGAGGCCCCGCGGCATCCCCTCCGTTACGATCCGCTCGACGCGGGCCCCGGGCCCCAGGCGCGGCCCACGGTCCCGTCGCCTCCCGCCCCACCTGCCGAGTCCCCCACTTCATCGACTGCGTCCGCGCCGACCGAGCCCCCCGCTGCCCCGCTCGACAACCTGGGGTTGGTCGCCTTCTCCGCGCGCCGCTACCCCCGCGATCCCCTCGCCTTCGAGGTGCTCGCCGTCGTGCACAACGCCGCCGCCGAGCCCCGGGAGATCGAGTTGACCATTGCGGCGGCAGCTCCCGGCGCGGCCGATGTGCCGCTCGAGCTCGTCCGACTCCGGCTCGCGCCGGGTGAGACTCAGCGTCACGTGCGCGCGAACCTCACTGGCGCGGACGAGCGCCTGCGCGCGTCCATTCGTCGCCTCGATGGCCGAGAGGACGGGCTGAGCCGGGACGACTCCGCCTTCGCCGTCCTGCCCCCGCCTCGCAGCGCCCGGGTGCTGGTGGTGGGCGAGCCGAATACCTTCCTCGACGCCGCGCTGCTCGCGGAACCCGGCGTCCGGGCGACGCGAGTGAGTGCCGCCGCCTATCCACCTGCCGGTGAGTTCGACGTGACCATTTTCGACGGCGCGTTCCCCGCGCGCGTCGCCGCGACCGGTCCGGCGCTCTACCTGGGTACACCGCCGGACCCGACAGCGCCGCAGTCCCCGACATCACCGCCGGATCAGGCTGGTAGCCGCTACCCCGTGGGCGTGGGCAAGGCGCTCACCGACTTCGGTTTCGATCATTGGCTCCGCGAGGATCCACTCTTTCGCTTTCTCGATCCGTACGACGTCCAGGTTCTACGCGGGCGCGAGCTCTCGCCGAGCGCCGCCGATCGGGTGCTGGGGCGCAGCGACCAGGGTGCGATCCTGGTCGCGGGTGAGCGCAGCGAGGGGCGCTTCTTGGCGCTCGGCTTCGATCCACGCGACAGCGACTTCGTGCTGCGCATCGCCTTCCCGGTGTTCGTGACGAACGCCCTGGATCGTTTGCTGGCGGCCCGCGCCGACGGGCGAGCCCTCGACTCGTCGCACCTGATTGCCGGGGTGGGGGCCGCGCTGTCGGTCCCCGGACTCGCGCAGGGTTGGGCCGAGATCGTCGGCCCCGAGGGTCCCGGGGCGCTCCGGCTGCGGGTGCCGGTCGTCGAGCATTCGTTGGTCTTCGCCCCCGAGAGAGCCGGCTTCTACCGGCTCGAATCCGCAGGGAGCGCTCGGACCTTGGCCGCCAGTCTGGTCGACGTCGACGAGAGTTCGGTCGCTCCCCGTCGGAAGCTCGAGTTGTCGGGGCAGTCCGTACGCCCGCTCGAAGCACTGGAGCCGCTGGAGCCGACCACGCCGTGGACGTGGTTGGTCGCGGTGGCCTGGTTGATCGCGCTGATCGAGTGGCTCAGCTACCACCGGAGGTGGACGGTTTGAGCGCGCTCGGGACCCTGATTCAGCTGTCGCGCCCCCTGGCCCTGTGGGCTTTGGTGGTCCTGCCGCTGGTGATCTGGTGGGCGACACGCTCGCTGGCCGAGCTGCCCACCTGGTTGCGCGCGGTCTCGGCGGCCTGCCGGACGGCGTTCGTGGTGTGCCTGACCTTGGCGCTAGCGTTGCCGAGCGCCGAGCGCGAGAGCCGGCGCGTGTGCGTGGTGGCTCTGCTCGACGTGAGCGAATCGGTGTCGGACGACTCGCTCGCTGGGGCGCACGACTACGTTCGCAGGCTCGGCGAAGCGCTCGAGCAGCAAGGCGAAAGCAGCGGTTCGGGACCATTCGGGCCTAGCCAAGCGGCAGGTGAGCCGCGCGACGGCGAGGGGGCGCTGCGCGTGGTGGTGTTCGGGGCCGAAGCGCGCACGCTCGGCTGGCGCCTGGGTGACGCTTGGCCGTCGAGCAGCGAGCTGCGCGCGGGCTCGGGCTCGGGCAGCACCGATCTGGAGAGGGCGCTCCAGCACGCCGCGGCGTTGCGCGGCGAAGGTTGCTCGAGTCGTGTCGTGTTGCTCTCCGACGGGATCGCCACGCGGGGTGATGCGCTCTCGGCAGCGGCGGAGTTGGGGCGGAGCGCGCGGCTCTCGACGGTCCCTTGGGCGGGCTCGGGAGTGCGCGACGCGGCCGTCGTCGACGTTCGCCTGCCCGGTGAGATCGAGCTGGGTGCCCCGTTCGAGGTCGGGGTGCAGCTGCGCTCGAGCGAGGTCACTCCAGCTCGGCTGGTCCTGTACCAAGGCGCGCCCGGTGAGCCCGAGAGTCGCCCCGTGCTGACGCGCGAGATCGAGCTGGCGAAGGGAGTCAGCTGGCTCGGCTTGCCCAGCGTCGTGCGCCGCGCGGGCCCGACCGAGTTCCGGGTCGAGCTCGAGCAGGCATCCCCCGATCACTTCCCGGCCAACGACACGCAAACGGCCACGATCGACGTCCCCGGTCCGCCGCGAGTTCTGCTGATCGACGGACAGCCTGCCGACGCTCGCTATCTGGCGGACGCGCTCTCGGCGCAGCGCTTCGAGGTCGAAGTTCGGGGTGCTGCGGCCAGTCCGACCAGTGCGGCCGAGCTGCGGCCCTTCCGCTTCGTCGTGCTTTCCGATGTGTCCCGCTCGGCGCTCTCGCGGACCTCGGAGCGGGCCCTGGTGGACTTCGTCCGTGGCGGTGGCGGCCTGCTCTATGCGGGCGGAGCGGCGGGCTACGGACCGGGTGGTTGGCAGGGCTCCGAGCTGGCCGGACTCCTCCCCGTCACCATCGAGGATCGCAAGACGCGGGAGACGCCCAGCGTCGCCCTCGCTCTGGTCATCGACCGCTCTGGCTCGATGACCGGCCTCCCGCTCGCTTTGGCCAAGCGTGCATGCGCCTCCACGTTGGAGGTCCTCGCTCCCGACGACTTGCTCGAGGTGATCGCCTTCGACGCCAAGCCCACGCGCTACGTGAAGATGCAGCCGGCGCGCTACCGGGGCCGGATCGAGCAGGAGATCCTGCGCATTCAGCCGGGCGGTGGCACGGAGATATTCCCCGCGCTGGACGCCGCCTTCCAAGATCTCGCCGGCAGCGATGCGAGGCGCAAGCACGTCATTCTCCTCACCGATGGCAACGCCAGCTCTGAGGGATTGCACGATTTGGTCTCCAGCGCTTTCGCAGACGGCATCGGGGTGACCGCCGTGGGGCTCGGAGCAGGCGTGAACGAAGAGCTGTTGCGCAGCATCGCCGAGGCCGGAGGCGGCCGCTTTCACCACGCTCCCGAGCCGAGCCAGCTGCCCCGCATCTTCACGCGGGAGACGGAGTTCCTCACTCAGCCGGTCGAAGCAGAGGAGTGGTTTCCGATGCAGGCGGTCGGTCACGCCGAGGCGTTGGCCGGTCTCGATTGGTCGCGTGCTCCGCACCTGCGCGGCATGGCCCATCTGCGCATGAAGCCGGCCCCGGCCGAGGCGCTGCTGGTGGCCGATACCGGTGAGCCTCTACTGGGGCGCACGCGCGTCGGGCTCGGCCAGCTGCTGGCGTGGACCAGCGATCTGAAGGCGCACTGGGCGATCGATCTGCTGCGTTGGCGGGACTTCGGCAAGCTGATGGCCCAGCTGGTGCGGGCGCACCGCGCGACGGACGACGAGCGCAAGCTACCGATGCAGACCGAGCTGATCGGTGACGCTCTGCGAGTTTGGGTGGACGCCTACGATGCGGCCGAGCACTTCGAAAACGGATTGGTCTCGACCTTGCGCGTCGACGGCCCCGGGCTGTCGGCTCGCGAGTTCCCGCTCCCGCTCGTCTCGCCCGGCCGCTACGAGGCGCGCCTGAACCTACCGGGCTTCGGCGCTTACTCGCTGGTCGGCGACCATCGTCGCCCGACCACGGACGGGGCGCTCGGCGCCTTCGCTACCAGCCGCTCCAGCGTGGCGCGCGCCTACCCGGACGAGTTCCGCCGCCTGGATCCGGATCCCGAGCTGCTGCGCCGGCTGGCGCTGCTCGGCCGCGGCGAGTTCGCACCCCAGCCCGCGCAAGTGGCGGACCCCGGACAGGACGTCACACGGGAGCGCGTCGATCGACAGGCTCCGCTCCTCTGGTGCGCGCTCGGGCTGCTCTTGGCGGATCTCGCGGCGAGGCGCCTCTGGTGGCCGAGTCGTCGCTCGGCCTGAGCCATGCCGGATTGGCAGTGTGGGTCGGCAGTGCGGATTGGCAGAGCGCCGGAGTGCCGCCCGACCCGCTCGCGTGTATGTTCACTCGCCCCATGGACCAGGCCGCCTCGACCCACCCCTTGCTGAACGAACTCGCCGCGCGAGGCCTGCTGCACCAGACCACCGGCGACGTTGCGCTCGCCGCCCACCTGGCCAGCCCCCGCAACGTCTACGGCGGCTTCGACCCGACCCGTGACTCGCTCACCATCGGCAACCTGGTCGCGCTCACCTTGCTGCGGCGCTTCCAGCTCGCCGGCCATCGGCCGATCGTCCTGGCGGGTGGCGGCACGGGCTTGATCGGTGATCCGAGCGGCAAGGACGCCGAGCGCACCTTGCTCGATCGCGAGCAGGTCGAGGCCAACGTGCGGGGTCAACGCGAGATCTTCGAGCGCATCGTCGACTTCAGCGGTTCTCGGGGCGCGCTCTTGCTCGACAACTCGAGCTGGCTCGGCGGCCTGGGCTACCTGGAGGTGCTTCGCGACATCGGTAAGCACTTCTCGGTCAACATGATGATCCAGAAGGACTCGGTGAGAACGCGCCTGGAGGGGCGCGACCACGGCATCAGCTACACCGAGTTCAGCTACATGATCCTGCAGGCGTACGACTTCGCCTACCTGTCCCGCGAGCACGGCGTGACCGTCCAGCTGGGCGGCTCCGACCAGTGGGGTAACATCGTGGCCGGCGTCGATCTGGCTCGTCGGCTCCACCAGACCGAGGTCTTCGGTGTGACCGCGCCGCTGCTCACCAAGGCCGACGGCGGCAAGTTCGGCAAGACGGAGTCGGGGGCCGTCTGGCTCAGCGCCAAGTACACGAGCCCGTACGCGTTCTACCAGTTCTGGATCAATGCAGCCGACGAGGACATCGCGCGCTTCACGCGGGTCTTCTCCTTCCGTCCGATCGAAGAGCTGGAGGCACGCCTGGCCGAGCACTCCGCCCAGCCGGCGGCTCGCACGGCGCAACGCCTATTGGCCGAAGAGCTGACCGAATTGCTACACGGCCCGAGCGGCCTGGCCGACGCTCGGGCGGCGAGCGAGGCGCTCTTCTCCGGCGATGTGCGTGTCCTGTCGCCTACTCTGCTGAGCGAGGCATTTGCCGGCGCGCCGAGCGTCGAACTCACACGCGAGCAGGTGGTGGGTTTGCCGCTGGCCGACGTGCTGGTGGCGGCCGCGGTGGCCAAGAGCAAGCGCGAAGCCAGGCAGTTCCTGGAGAGCGGCGCGATCAGTCTGTCGGGCGAGCGGGCGGGCGACGCCACCGTCGTCGGCGACGAGCACGTGCTCCACGGTCAAACGCTATTGATTCGCCGGGGCAAGAAGACCTGGCATGTCGTACGCCTCCGCACCTGAAAGCGTGATCTGTCGGACGAGGATCTGCCGTCCGCGCCCTTGGTAAGACGGTCGAGCTGTGCTCGTCTTGAGCCGTGGGTTACCCCCAAATTCGTCATCGACTCCACGGGGGGCGGCCGCTGGTCGTGGACTCGGACGTGGGTGCGGCGTTGCGTGACCGAGGCTTGTCGATCGATGGCCCGGGCGCGCTCGGTGCGGTCCTGCACAAGAGCCCCGAACTGATCCGCGCACACCATCAAGCCGAGCTGGCGAGTCGCGTGGACGTGCTCAGCGCGCTCACGGCAGACACCGCGCCGCGCGCCCTCTCCGAAGCCGGCATGGAGCATCGCGCTGCGAGGTTGACCGGCTTGGCGCTCGAGTTGGTCAGCGACGTCGTTCAGTACGGTGAGAAGCCCGTCGCGATCGCTGGAGTGCTCGGCTCCGATCAGTTGACCGCCACCAGTCGCGGTCGCTTCGAGGACGAGACCGAGGAGCACGCTCGACGCATCGCCGTGGGCGGCGCCGAGTTGTTGATCGTGCGCGGCATGGGTTCGCGGCTCGATTTGGTGTTCGGCGTGGCCGCCGCGGCCGGGCAGGATTTGCCCAGTTGGGCCGTGGTCGATCTGCACTTGGTCGGCGACGACGAGTTGGTCGAGCTCTCCGAGTCGCTGGCCGACGCGGGCGCCGAGGCCATCCTGTTCGAGGTGGCCTCCATCGACGACGGGCTGCGCAGGTTGCGAATGCTCGAAGACTTGGGCCGCTCGGTCGTGCTCGGCACGCTGTTGGCTGCGGCGCCCGACGCACTGCGCGGCTTCCCGAGCCCGCTCTATTCGTCGTGGGTCGATCGGGCCGTGGAGCTCACCGACGCCGGAGCCCGCATCGTGGGTGGTGGCGCCGGAACCACCGAGGATCACACCCGCGCGCTGGCGGTGCGCCTCGGTGTGCTGCATCCATCCATGCCCCCGGCTGGGGCTCCGCTGGCCGCACCTTGAGAGAATGAGGCGGGGAGGTTGTCGGGCGGCGCTTCTCGATTAAGAGAAGCTCTGAAGGACGCGGAATGGCTGCCCACGAAACTCTGCCCGACGATGCCCCCGCGAGTCGCCGCGATCTCTGCGGCCTGTTTGCCGTTTCCGAGAAGCCGCGCGAGCAATACCTGATCGGCGCGGAGAGCGAGAAGATCCTGGTCTTCGCGGCCGACGGCTCGCCGCTCGAGTACGCCGGTGACCGGGGGGTGTGTCGCATCTTCCGGCATTTGGAGCGGGAGCATGGCTGGCGCCCCTTCGGCGAACTGCCGGGCGGACCCACGCTGGGGCTCAAGCGCGAGCGCGCCAGCATCACGCTGGAGCCGGGCGCGCAGTTCGAGCTGAGCGGCGCGCCGCTGGCCGACGTGCACGCCATCGCAGCGGAACAGGCGAACCACCTGAGCGAGCTCACGCCGATCATGGCCGAGATGGGCCTGGAGTGGCTCACCGTCGGCTTCCAACCACTGGCCCGGCTGGATCAGCTGCCGTGGGTGCCCAAGCAGCGTTACCCGATCATGCGCGAGTACCTGCCCACGCGGGGCGGCGGCGCCCTGGACATGATGCAGCGCACGGCCACGGTGCAGGCGAACTTCGACTGGTCGAGCGAGCAAGACGGCCTGCGCAAGCTGCGTGTGGCCCTGCGCCTGTCGCCTTTGGTTCACGCGCTGTTCGCGAACTCGCCGTTCATCGAGGGGCGCGCGAGCGGCCTCTCGAGCGAGCGAGGTCGGGTGTGGCTCGACATGGATCCTTCGCGCAGCGGTCTGATCGAGCGCCTGTGGGGCGAGGGGGAGTTCGGCTACCGCGACTACGTCGAGTTCGCGTTGGGCGCCGGGATGTTCCTGTTCTGGCGAGACGGCCAGCCGGTCCGCAACACCGGCCAGACCTTCGCCGACTTTCTCGATCACGGCTTCGAGGGACATCGCGCGACGGTCGGTGATTTCCGACTACACCTGACCACGTTGTTCCCGGAGGTTCGCCTCAAGAACACGCTCGAAGTGCGCTCGGCCGATGCTTTGCCGCCCGACCTCACGCTCGCTTTGGTCGCGCTCTGGACGGGTCTGCTCTACGACGAGCAGGCGCTCGGCGAGGTCGAGGCCGCCGTGTCGGTGCTCCGCTTCGAAGAGGTGCAGAAGGCGCGCCCCCAATTGGTGCGCTCGGGCCTGAAGGACATCGAGCTCGGCGGTTCGAGCGGGTTCGCCTGGGCCGAGCGGCTGCTGGGTTGGGCGCGCGGCGGGCTGGAGCGTCGGGCCTCCGCCGTTCGCCCGAGCGAGGCGGTGTACCTGGAGCCGATCGAGCGGCTGGTTGCGGCGCGCCGGAGCCCTGCCGACGAGGTGCTGGAGCGCTATCGCCAGACCGGTTCGATCGTCGCGGCCGCCCGCTGGGATCGCACACGGCTGGGCTGAGCTGGGCTGACCTGAGCAGCGTTGAGCTGAGACGAGCTGAGCTGAGCTGGCCCGAGCGGCGCCCAGCTGGGCGCCGCTGCCCCTCGCCCCCCAACCTGCTAGAACCCCGAGCGGGTAGGGGATCTTTCGATCCCGAAGACAGATGGGTACCAGCAGCGCGACCAGTATTGGCCCCGGCGACGTCATCGATCGCAAGTATCAGATCGTGCGTCTGATCGGCGAGGGCGGCATGGGCGCCGTCTTCGAAGGCGTGAACGTGCTGATCCGTCGGCGCGTGGCGATCAAGGTGCTGCTGGCCGCCGCCAAGGAGGGCCACGGCGTGATCGAGCGCTTCGAGCGCGAGGCGCAGGCGGCCGGCTGCATCGGTAGTGATCACATTCTGGAGGTGCTCGACCTGGGCTCGCTGCCGAGCGGCGACCGCTACATGGTCATGGAGTACCTGGATGGCGAGTCGCTGGCCGATCGACTGCGTCGCGTCGGGCGCATGGCGCCGCACGAGGTTGCGCCGCTCTTGCGCCAGGCGTTGGTGGGGCTCGAGGCGGCTCACATCGCCGGCATCGTTCACCGTGATCTCAAGCCGGACAACGTGTTCATCCTGCGCGAGAAGGCGGGGCGCATGGACTTCGTCAAGCTGATCGACTTCGGCATCTCGAAGTTCAACAGCTTGAGCGGCGACATGAGCATGACGCGCACGGGCGCGGTGATGGGCACGCCCTATTACATGTCGCCCGAGCAAGCCAAGGGCGCGGGTGGCGTGAATCACCTGTCGGACGTGTATTCGATGGGGGTCATCGCCTTCGAGTCGCTGTCGGGTCGCGTTCCGTTCGATGGCACGACCTTCAACGATTTGATGTTCAAGATCGTGCTGTCGGAGATGCCGTCGCTCGAAGAGGCGGTGCCCGGTATCGATCCAGGATTCGCCGGCATCGTGCGGCGCGCCATGGCGCGCGATGTCGCGGATCGGTTCCAGTCGGCGCGTGAGTTCATCGAAGCGATCGACAACTGGACTCCGCACGCCAAGACCGGGATTCACGGCACGCCGCGGTTGGTGCACGAGCCGGGGCCGCCCACCGAGCGCATGCCCGGCGCGCAGCTCGGTGCGGCACCCGTGATGGCGACGCAGCTCGGCTTCGGCGCTGCGCAGGGAGTACAGGGCACAGCAGTGCAGGGCACAGCAGTGCAGGGGAGTGCTGCGCAGGGCACTGCTGCACAGGGCACCGCCGCAGCGCAGGCCTCGCCTGCCACTCGAGCGGCTGCCACGGGCGCTCGGCCTTCGCCGTCGACCTCGACAGCCACCTCGACCGACTTCGATGGCACGGCGCAGGCCGACGCGCCGCTGCAGATCCCGACGCGCTCGCTCCCCGCAGGACTGTGGGTGGGGCTCGGCGTCGGCGGTCTCGCCCTCGCGGCCGCCCTGTTCTTCGTCCTGCGCGGCTCGGACGAGCCGGCGGCCCTGGAGCCCCAGGTGGCAGCTGCCCCGGCCGCCGTGGCTCCCCCTGCCCCAGTTCCGGCCCCGGCCCCGGCCGCGCCGGCTGCTCCCGCCGCCCCGGTCGCCTCTCCTGCGGCACCTGCCACCCCAGCACCTGCCACGCCAACACCTGCCACCCCAGCCGAGCCGGCCCCGGCTACCCCAGCCCCGGCCGCTCCGGCCACCCCAGCTGCGTC
>DATIDO010000347.1:0-20465 GCA_035456245.1 Polyangiaceae bacterium | reverse complement strand
AGGTCGAGGCGGTAGCGCAGGACACCGACGATCCGCGGCGAGTGCTGGTGCGCATCAGCGTCGAGCCGGGGCCCCTGCAGCGCATCGAAGAGCGCCGTATACTGGTCTCTCCCGCTCGCTTTCATCCCGAGCTCGGCCGGGTCTTGGATGGGCTGCGCGTGCGCGTGGGCGACCGCCAGGATCACGCTCGCATCACCCGCGCCATCGACGATTTGGTCGAGCGGCTCGTGGCGGCAGGCTTCTACGAGGCGCGCGCGAGCTTTCGCGTGCCCCGACCCGGCGTGGTGGAGGTTTTGGTCGAGTCGGGCCGGCTCTTCCGGGTGCGCATCGAGGGCAACGAAACCTTCGGCGCGGACGAGCTGAGCGACCAGCTCGATCTGGTCAAGCTGCGCGAGCCCAAGCCGGACTTGCTCGAGCCCATCCTGCGGCGCTTCTACGTGAGCCAGGGATTCTTGGACGCCAGCGTGCGCTTCCTGCGTCTCGACTCGGCCGACGGCCTGGAGAGCGAGCTCTACGGTTGGATCCGGGAGGGGCGTCGCTTCGGCGTCGAGAGTCGACTCTTTCCCTGTCAGCTCGGTGGCCGCAAAGAGAGTGATCTGGAAGACGAAGCCGATGGCGTCCTGAGCGAGCAGTTTCCCGAGGTGACCATCGTCGAGCCGCCGTCGAGCGCCAGCCTCGACGCCGCGCTGACCGGACGCATCGACTCTCGGGCGCCCGCCCCCCTGCCAGGGCAGCCGTGGCAGTCCTACTCGGACGCGGCCTACCAGGCGGTCCGCGCACATCTCGAAGATCTCTATCGCTCCGAAGGCTACCTGGACGCCGAGGTCGGCCCGATCACCTTGGCCCGCCGCAGCTGCGAGCGCGGCTCACCCCCGGGCACCTGCCGAGTCTCGGGTCCCCGCCCGCTGCCAGTCGTGGACTGCGCGGCGGGGCCGGCGGGCGACGCGCGTCGCGACATCGTGCAGACCTGCGTGCCCGATGCGTCGCGTGGAGTTCGCTGCGAGGAGTCGGGCACCGTGGTCATGCCGGTTCACGCCGGCCGGCAGACCGTCCTCTACGACATCCACATCGAAGGCAACGCACACTTCACCGAGCGCCGCATCCTCGACGCCACCGAGCTGGCCCTCGGTGAACCGGTTCGCCACGTCGAGATCGAGCGGGCGCTCCGCACCATTCGCGATCTGTACGCCGAGGACGCCTACGCGTTCGCCCAGATCGACAGCGAACTCGAGCTCTCACCCGACCGAACCCGCGCACGCTTGGTCATCGGCATCACCGAGCGCGAGCCCGTACGCATCAGCCGCATCGAGATCCGCGGCGCCGAAAAGACGCGGGAGGGCCTGATCCGGGGACGCCTGGCCCTGGAGGCCGGCGGTGAGTACCGCAAGGGCTCCGTCGAGCGCTCGCAGATGTACGTGGAGAGCCTGGGGACGTTCACCAGCGTCTCCATCGGCCTCGAAGATCCGGGCATCCCGGCGCGTGACAAGGTGGTCGTGGTCACGGTCAGCGAGCGACCCCAGCAGTACCTGGACGTGAAGGGTGGCTTCTCGACCGGCGAGGGCTTCCGCGTGGCCTTCGAGTACGGTCACCGCAACCTGGGCGGAGAAGCCATCCAGCTGACCCTGCGCTCCCAGCTGGCCATTCGCCCGCTGATCCTCATCTTCGAAGACGACGTACGCGCCAAGTACGCCCAGCTGGAGCAGGAGAAGGGCCTGATCGCCCTGCTCGAGCGGCGCAACACCATCACGCTGGCCTTCCCCGAGATCGGCCTCGGCCCGCTGTTCCGTTTCGAGGTGGAGGGTCTGGACGCCCACACCAACCAGCGTGACTTCGCCCAGACCCGCGACGCCGGCATCTTGCGCCTGTTGTTCCGTCCGGACCGGCCCTTCCTCTACCAGCTCGGCGCCACGGTCGAGCTGAACAACGCCGACATCTTCAGCCGTCAGTCGTTGGCGGGCGTGGTGCGCGTCCCGGAGGGCCAATCCGTGGCGGTGACCCAGAACCTGACCGCCTCCTGGGATCGCCGCGACCGCGCGCTGTCGGCCCGTCGCGGTACGTTCGTGAGCGGCGCGGTCGAGCACGTCACGGCCGTACCGCTCGACGCAACGCGCGACTGCAAGAACCCCACCACCGATCCGCTCGAGGCCTCGTGCAGCGAGCTGCTGCGCTACTCGGGGCGCCTGGCCGGGTACGTCCCGCTCAGCAAGAAGGGCCTGACCTGGGCGCTCAGCGTGCGCAGCGGCGTCATCCAGCACCTCACCGACTTCTCCAGGACCTACCCCGATCGCCTGTTCTTCCTGGGCGGTGTGGACTCGATCCGCGCCTACCCCCAGGACTCGCTGGTTCCCGAGGACGTAGCCCAGACGCTGCTCGATCCGGCTTCCGGTGTCACCATCCAGGACATCGCTCTGCGCGGCGGTGACTTCTTCTTCAACCCTCGAACCGAGCTGCGCATCCCGCTGACAGGCAGCCTGCAGACCGTCGTATTCCTGGACGCCGGTAATCTGTGGGCCGACGAGTCCCGGATCGATTTGCTCCATCTGCGCTACGCGGTGGGCTCGGGCTTGCGCATCGACACGCCCGTGGGACCGTTGGTGTTCGACTATGGCTTCAACGTCGACCGAGTGCTCGACGCGCTGTTCCCCGAGCGCGTCAACCAGCGCACCTGGGAGCAGCTGGGCGCCTTCCACTTTGCAATCGGCCTGTTCTGAGGCTCTGACGGTCGCCGTGGGCCTTCGCACCCGCGGGGCTCGCTTTCGCCCCCACCCCGAGCCATGCTCGGCGCCCCCGCCGCGCCCCCTGGGCGCACAGCGCCCCCCTTGCCACGCCTCGTATCGATGAAACGAGCGGACTTCGACACCATCCCGGTCACGCTGCGCGGCCAGTTCGTGCGACACCTGCCGTCCTACGTGCTCGGCACGGCGCTGCTCGCACTCTACCAGGCCGCACAATATTGGTTCGACACCCGCTTGCGGGTGGCCATCGACGCGGCCACCAGCGGCGAGCGCGAGCGAGCGCTGAGCCTCGGCGCTTGGCTGATCGTCGTGGCCCTGGGCTCGCTCGGCGTGCGCGTGGCCACCCGCCTCATCTTGTTCAACGCCGGACGCGTCGCCGAGTACGAGCTCCGCGGCGCGCTGCTCGGTCGCTTGCAGCGCTTGGGCACCGGCTTCTATCAGCGCGTGCACGCTGGCGACATCATGAGCCGCGCGACCAACGACCTGACGCACGTCCGCCTGCTGCTCGGCTTCGGTGTGCTCAACGCCTTCAGCACGCCCTTCGCGTTGGTGAGCGCGTTCGCCGCCATGATGTCCGTTTCCCCTCAGCTGACCTGGGCGGCCATGGCGCCCATCCCGGTGCTGTTCTTGGTGACGCGCAGCTTCTCGGCGCAGATGTACCCGCGCCAGCGCGAGAACCAGGAGGCGCTCGGTGCGCTGAGCGACACCGTCCAGGCGCACGTCGCCGGCGCGCGAGTCGTGCGCTCGTTCAACCTGGAGCAGCAGCAGCTCGAGGACTTCGATCGCATCAACGAGCGCTACCTGGACAAGAACCTGTCCCTGGCGCGCCTGCGCGGCTCGATGGGTCCCATCATGCAGGGCATCAGCGGAGTCGGCGTGCTGATCGTCTTCTGGTACGGCGGCTCACTGATGGTGAAGGGCGGCATCAGCTCGGGTGGGCTCCTGCTCTTCTTCCGTTCGCTCGCCCGACTGACTTGGCCGCTCATGGCACTGGGCTTTTTGGTGGGTCTGCTGCAGCGCGGCCGCGCGGCCTACCAACGCCTGGCCGAGATCTACCAAGCGGTGCCCGACATCGTCGACGGAGACCAGCCGGCGCCGCCGTCGGTCGAGGGCCGGCTGGAGGTGCGTGATCTGCAGTTCTCCTACGGTGAGAACCAGGTCTTGCGAGGCGTGAGCTTCGAGCTGCCTGCCGGCGGAAGCGTGGCCATCGTGGGTCGCACCGGCAGCGGCAAATCCACGCTGGCGCGCCTGCTGCCGCGCCTGGAGAACACCCCGCCGGGCACCGTGTTCCTGGATGGCGTCGACATCTGTCGTTTGCCGCTGTCGACGGTGCGCAAGGCCATCGGCTACGCGCAGCAGAACCCATTTTTGTTCTCGACCACGGCGGCGCGCAACATCGGCCTGGCTTTGCCGGAGTGCGACTCCGACGAGGCTCAGGATCGCATCGCCTCGGCCGCGCGCCGCGCCCACGTGCTGGAGGAGCTCCTGGGCCTGCCCGAAGGCATCGACACGGTGGTGGGTGAGCGTGGCGTGCAGCTCTCCGGCGGTCAGAAGCAGCGCGTCGCGCTGGCGGCTGCGTTCGTGCTCGGGCCTCGCTTGCTGGTGCTCGACGACCCGCTCAGCGCCGTCGACGCGCGTACCGAGACGGGCATCCTGGAGGCCATCGACGAGCAGCGCGCCGAGCGCGGGGTGATCTTGATCACGCACCGGGTCGCGGCGGCGCGGCGCTGTGACCGCATCTTGGTGGTGGATCAGGGACGCGTGGTGGAGAGCGGCAGCCACGAAGAGCTGCTCCGTGTACCGGGCGGCATCTATCGCGCCTTCGCCGAGGAGCAGCGCATCGAGAGCGAGCTGTCGCGCTTGGGCGAGCTGGATCTGGCTGAGGCTTCGGGCCGGCTCGTGGTGGCTCAGGAGGGCGCGTGAACCAGCCCACCAGCCGCGGTCAGAAGGCGCTGGACGCGTACCATCGCGAGGCGCAGGCGGAGCTCGTCGACGATCGCACGTTGGCCACCCAGCTGTGGCCATTCGTGCGGCCCCACGGCACGTGGTTGTGGATTTCCCTCGTCTCGATCGTGCTCTGTACCGGCCTGGCCTTGGTGCGGCCGCTGATCATGCTGCACGCCATCGACCGAGGGCTGGCCGCGCGCGATCCGCAGGTGTTCTTCGAGGGTGGGCTGCTGTTCGCCCTGGTCGCCGCGCTCGAGCAGGTGCTCCAGTTCGGTCAGACCTACGCCATGCAGGTGCTGGGCGCGCGGTCCATGTCGGATCTGCGGCGCCACGTCTTCGGCTTCGTGGGCGGTCTGCCGCTGTCCTATTTCGATCGCCAGCCCGTGGGGCGCTTGGTCACGCGCGTGACCAACGACGTGGACGCCATCCAGGAGTTGTTCAGCTCGGGCGCGCTCAGCGCGCTCGGCGACATGATCCGCCTGGTGGGCGTGATCGTGCTGATGCTGCGCCTGGACGTCCAACTCTCGCTGGTCGCCTTCGCCGCCATGCCCGTGGTGGGACTGTTCATGCTGTGGGTGCGCAGGCGCGCCCGCGAGGCCTTCCGCAGCATTCGCAGCGAGACGGCGCGCATGAACGCGAACATGAACGAGCAGGTCAACGGCGTCGCGTTGATCCAAGCCTTCGGCCAAGAAGAGGCCAAAGCGCTGGAGTTCGACGGCATCAATGCGGCCTACCGCGACGCCAACCTGCGCTCGATCAAGTACGACGCCATCCAGGACGCGGCCATCGACGCGATCAGCGCCATCAGCCTGGCCTCGATCGTGGTGGCCCTGGGTTGGCACGGCGCGAGCTTCGGCACCGTGGTGGCGCTGACCGCCTACCTGGGGCAGTTCTTCGAGCCCATCAGCATGTTGGCCCAGCGCTACACGCTGCTCCAGAGCGCGATGTCGGGCGCGGAGCGCGTGTTCGGGCTGTTGGCCGTCCCCGAGCGCGACGCACCGCCGCGTGACCCGAGCGAGGCGAGCCACGGCTCGTCCGAGCTGGAGCTGGAGCTGGACCACGTCTTCTTCGGCTACAAGCCGGACTTCGACGTGTTGCACGACATCCAGCTGCAAGTCCGTCCCGGCGAGCGCATCGCGCTGGTCGGCCCGACCGGCAGTGGCAAGACGACGATCACCGCGCTGCTGCTGCGCTTGTACGAGGTTCGCCAGGGGGCGGTGCGCATTCGCGGCCGCGACGCGATCAGCCTCGGTCGGGACGAGCTACGGCGCTCGTTCGCCGTGGTCCCCCAGGACGTGCAGTTGTTCTCCGGGACGCTCGCTCAGAACGTCGCCGCGGGTGAGGCCCCCGACCTCGAGCGCGTTCGCCGAGTCCTGGAGCAGATGCAGATCCTCGACGTCTTCATCGGGCGACAGGGCGGGCTGGAGGCAAAGGTACAGCCGGGCGGCTCCAACTTCTCGTCCGGCGAGCGCCAGCTGATCGCCTTCGCGCGCGCCCTCTACCGTGACGCGCCGATCCTGATCCTCGACGAGGCAACGGCCAGCGTCGACAGCGAGACCGAGGCACGCATGCAGCGCGCGCTCGAGGCGCTGCTGCGCGGCCGCACGGCCATCATCGTGGCCCACCGTCTCAGCACCATTCGCTCCGTCGATCGCATCGTCGTGCTGCAGAAGGGCCACATCATCGAGCAGGGCGCCCACGAAGAGCTGATGGCCCATGGCGGGCTCTACGCTGCCCTCTACCAGCTGCAGCTGGCTCGACACGCCGGCGCCGAGGAAGCGCCAGCGGCGCCGCGGGTCGGCGTGGCGCAGGCGTAACGTCCCCTACTTCCAGCGCGCCCAGAGCCAGACCGCCCGAGGTTCGGTGTCGAGGTTCGGGTGCAGGATGTAGCGCTCGAGTCGCGCCTCCCGCGTGAAGCCCGCCTTCTCCAGCGTCCTCGCCGAAGGCACGTTTTCCACGTCGCAGGTGGCTTGCACGCGGAAGTAGCAATCCAGCGCCAAGGCGGTCTCCGTCAGCGTCCGGACGGCCTCGGGCATGTAGCCCTGGCCCCAGTGTGCTCGGGCCAGCACGTACCCCAGATCGACGATGTGCCCCAAGACACGTGCTTCGAGCATGCCGAGGGGCGTGTCTTCTCGGCCGGGGAGGGTGAGGAGATACGGACGCGACGTGCCGGCAGCCCAGAGAGCGATGCAGCGGTCGATGAAGTTTGCCGTTTCCTCGAGCCGCTGGTGTGGGCGCCAAGTCATGTAGCGCGCGACCTCTGCGTCTTGGGTGTAGGAGGCAAAGAGGTGCGCCGCGTCGGAGGCACGAGGTGCGCGCAGGACCAATCGCTCGGTTTCCAGGCGGTCGGGCAGCGCAACGGTCACGGGCGGCAGTCTAAGCGCGCCCGCGCGGCTCCTCCACCGGCTCCTCCACCGGCTCCTCCACCGGCACCTCCGCCGGTTCGGTCGGACCGGTTCTGTCGGTCGGGTCCGGTCCTGTCGGCCGGGCCCTGGCAAGGCCCGGTCAGAACGCGATTTCTTCTTCGCCGTGGAAGAAGCGGCCCGTCACCTCGAAGGGCTGCAGCGTGAGCTCGAGCATGCGGCGGGCGCCGTCTGCTGGTTCACCGGGTGCGTTGGGTCCACCGAGATCGGTCTTGAGCCAGCCGGGGTCGAGGGAATTGACGGCCACCTTCCCGGCCAGATCGGCGGCATGGAGCATCGTCAACCCGTTCAGCGCCAGCTTGGTCAGGCGGTAGGCCGGCATCGTGCCGTCGCTCCGAATGACGTCGAGCTTGCCCGCCCCCGAGCTGACGTTGATGACGCGAGGTTCGTTGCCCTTCAGCAGCTGCGGCAAGAGCGCGTGCGTCAGGTAGTGCGCCGACAGCACGTTCGCTTGGAAGTTGCGCTCCAGCGCGTCGACGGGCTCCTCTCGGAAGCCGCCGTTCCATTCTTGGATGGCCGCGTTGTTGATCAGCAGATCGAGCGCGCCCCACCGTGCTGCGACGGCGCTCGCCACTCGCCCGCCGAGCTGGGGATCGGTGACGTCACCGGCGATCCACTCGAAGCCCGGCACCGAGCGCTCGAGCTCGGCCAGCTTCTCCGCGTTCCTCGCGATACCGATGATCTCGGCACCTTCCCGTGAAAAGAGCTGGACCGTCTCGTAGCCCACGCCGCGCGAGGCGCCCGTCAGTACGATCCGTCGGCCCTGCAACTGCTTCATGGGGCCGACGCTAACGTGGCGCCCGTGGCTCCGCCAGCGAGCGCAGCCGACTCGCTCGGCTCTCCTCAGGGTTGACTCGCACCACCCGCGCCACCACCTCCGGCGTAGGCGGCCGAGGTCGTCGCCGTGACCAACAGGTAGAACTCGGCGCAGGTGTCGTTGCGAATGCGGATGTGCTTGTCGTCCCAGCCTTCGATCACGGCGGTGTTACCGGCCGAGGGCGCGATGTGGTTGGGGGCGAAGACGTCGCTGCCGTCGCCGCCCGGGACCAGCCGTTTGACGAAGCTGATGTAGGGCGTGATGACGATGCGATTGGTGCCCAGGCCGTGGGCGAGCTCGTACACGCGACCCGGCGGAAAATGGAGCATGTCCTCGCCGGGCAAGGTGGACTCGTAGAGGGTCCGATCCGGGCTGGTGACGCCGTCGGTGTACTCCAAGGCTTGCTGACCCGTCGGATCGCAACCGCTGCAGCCCGTGGTGGAAGCGAGCAGCGCGGCGAGCGAGGCGCAGACGGCCAGATGGAAGAGAGCACGGCGCGTGCATCGGGCTGCGAGCGGCCTGCGAGAGGTGTGCAGCTGGCGGTCGGCGGCCTCCTGCGCCGGCAAGGGTGCGTGCTGGGGGGTGGGCGCCGGGAAATTGCGCATGGTGGTGGGGCTACCACAGCCCCCGGCCAGGCGTTAGCCTCGCCCGCGACGATGACGAGCCCGAGCGTTCCGAGCGGCAAGGTGTGGTTGGTTGGCGCCGGCCCGGGGGAACCCGATTTGATTTCCTGTCGAGGCCGGGCGCTGCTCGAGAGCGCCGAGGTGGTCCTCTACGACGCGCTCAGCCACCCCGAGCTCTTGGCCTACTGCGCTGGGGCCGAGCTGGTGGATGTGGGGAAGCGCTATGGCGAGCGCTCGCCCGCCCAGGACTCGATCAGTGAGCGCTTGGTGTTCCACGCGCGCCGCGGAAAGCGCGTCGTCCGGCTCAAGGGCGGCGATCCGATGATGTTCGCGCGTGGCGGCGAAGAGGCGCTCGCGCTCTTGGACGCCGGCATCGAGTTCGAGATTGTCCCGGGCATCACCTCGCCGGTGGCGGCGGCCGAGTTCGCTGGCATCCCACTCACCCACCGCGAGCTGTCGAACAGTGTGACCTTCATCACCGGCAGCGACCGCGAGGGTGTCGAGTGGTCACCTGCTGCCTGGCAGAAGCTGGCCACGGCTACGGGGACGATCTGCGTACTGATGGGCATGCGGCGCCTGGACGCCATCGCTCAGGCGATCATCGTGGGCGGTCGCTCGCCGGCGACGCCGGCGGCGGTGGTGATGTGGGGTGCCCGTCCGCAGCAGCGCGTGGTGGTGGGCACTCTGGCCGACATCGCCGAGCGCGCGCGCGATGCGGGCCTGGGGAGTCCTGCCATCGTGATCGTGGGCGAGGTGGTGGCGCTGCGGGAGCAGCTGGCCTGGTACGACACCAAGCCGCTGTTCGGCTTGCGCGTCTTGGTGGCGCGCGACAGCCGGCAAGCACTCGATACGGTGGAGAGCCTGCGTCGCCGCGCTGCGGTGCCCGTGGTGTGCCCGGCCATCGAGATCGACACGGCTCCCTTTGCCGACGCGTTGGCCGCGCGGGTGGACGAGCTGGCCGACTACGACTGGGTGGTCTTCACCAGCCAGAATGGTGTGAGCGCGGCCTTCGCGGCGCTCGAGCGCCGGGGTCGCGATGCCCGAGCGTTCGGTCGCGCTCGGATCGCGGTCATCGGACCTCGTACGGCTCAGGCGCTCGAGCGCCACGGGCTGCGAGCGGATTTGGTGGCCGACGAGTTCGTGGCCGAGAACCTGGCCGAGAAGTTGCTGGCCTCGCATGCGGCGTCGCCGCTGGCCTCGCACACCCCGCAGCCGGGATCTCCGGGCAGGGTGCTCTTGGTGCGGGCGGAGCAGGCGCGCGAGGTGCTACCGGAACGGTTGCGCGCGGCGGGCCTCGAGGTCGTGGTGGTGCCTGCCTATCGCACGCAGCCCGTGCAAGGTGAGGGTCTGGCGCGCTTGGTCCGCGCGTTGGAGAGCGAGACCGACGTGGTGCTGCTCTCTTCCAGCTCGATGGTGGACTCGATCGTCGCGGCGCTGGGCGAGCGGGCGGCCGAGCTCTTGGGGCGCCTGCGCCTCTGTTGCATCGGGCCGGTCACGGCTGCGCGCGCGAGGGAGCACGGGCTTTCGGTGGCGCTGGTTGCGAGCACCTACACCATCGAGGCGACGCTCGACGAGCTGGAGCGGCTCCAGCGCTCGCCCGAGGCGAGCTAGTTCCAGCGCTCGCCGCAAGCGAGCTGGCTCCAGCGCTCGCCCGAAAGCGAGCTAGGCCGCCCGGCCCAGGATCAGCAGGGCCCAGCCACCCAGCTCGTGGCGCTCCAGCTCGCCGAGCCCTCGGGCCGCATACGAGCTCGCCAATTCGTCGGCATCCTCGGCGAGCAGCCCCGTCAGCAGGAGTCGTCCGCCCGGCGCCACTCGCTCCGACAGCGCCGCGCACAGCGAGCCCAGCGTGCGCGTGTCGATGTTCGCCACGACCAGCGGGAACGTGTCCTGTGTTGCGTTGGCGCTGCCCACCCGCGCCTCGATACGCTCGCCGAGCTGGTTCAGCCGGGCGTTGACTGCGAGTGCGTCGACCGCGACCGGATCGATGTCCACGGCGAGCGCGCTGTGCGCCCCTTCGACCAAGGCGACGAACGTCAGCACGCCATTGCCCACGCCGACGTCGAACATGCGCAACCCCGGGGTGGCGCGGCAGATGGCCGACAGCGCCGCGGCCGCGAGCCGTGTGGTGGCGTGACCGCCCGCGCCGAAGCTGGCGGTCGGCTCGAACCACAGCGTCCGCTCACCGTCGGGGGCCGGAGCATGCGTCGTGGGCCGGAGCACCAGATCCTCGCCCAGCGGTTCGGGTCCCAAGGCATCGAGCCAGGCGCGTTGCCACTCGTCGTTGGTCTCGCTGAGTTCCGGCTCACCCAGCTCGGCGTCGGGCATCAGGGTCAGCACCCGTTCCCGGAAGTCGGCGAAAGCCTCGAGCAACGGCGCGGCGGCGTCCCGATCGGGGACGTAGGTCACCAGTGCGCCCGGTGCCTCTTCGAGGCCCGCTGCCCCCGCTTCGAACAGGCAGGCGCCGAGGGCGTCGGCCAGCTCGAGTGGCACCGGAAAGGTCAGACGCAGCAGAGCTGCACTCGTCGAGCGGGCAGTCGAGGGGGCAGTCGAGGACACGCCCCCCGTCTAGCGCGCGCTTCAGACCGGATCCAGCGAGGTGATCGTGGGCTGAGCCGTCAGGTCCTCGGCCACGACCCGGTTGCGGCCGGCGCGCTTGGCCGAATAGAGCCGTCGATCGGCCAGCTCGATGAGCGCGGTCGGGGTCGCATCTTCCAGCTCCCAGAGCGTGCCGCAGCCAATGCTGACGGTCAGACGGATCTCGTGGCTCTCGTGGCGAACCACCAGCTCCGAAACGGTCTGGCGGATCCGCTCGGCCAGGATGCGCGCGCCTGCGGTGTCGATGGCGCGCAGCACCAGCGCGAACTCTTCACCACCGTAGCGGCACAGGCAGTCTTCGGCGCGCATCTCGGCACGAACCGCCCGTACCACCTCGGTCAGGACGGCGTCGCCCGCAGGGTGACCATAGGTGTCGTTCACTCGCTTGAAGTGATCGAGATCGAACAACAAGAACGACAGCGCAGTGTCGTGGCGCTTGGCAAAAGAGATCTCGCTGACCAACAGGCCATCGAGGTACTCGCGGTTGCGCGCGCCGGTCAGAGCGTCCGTCACGCTGGTCGCGTACAGCTGCTCCAGGAGGTTCTTCTGATCCTCGTCCGTCATCGAGTAACGGAACACGGCGTGGGGACCGAGCTGGATCTGATCTCCATCCTCCAGCACGTGGCGCAGGATGCGCTCGCCCTGGACGAACGTGCCGTTCGCCGAGTTGAGATCCTCCACTGCGTAGCGGCCCGAGTGGCGCACCAAGCGCGCGTGCCGGCGACTGACGCCATCGTCGGCCAGCCACACGTCGGCGTCGGCAGCGCGCCCGAGCAGGATCTCGGTCGCCTCCAACACACGCACCCGTCCGAGCTCCGAGCCCTGGACGTGCACGAGCAGGTGGTGCTTCTTCTGGGCACTGCGCGCGGCGCGCAGCTCCGTCAGGTTGACGACAGCCGTCGCCTCGTCATCGAACTCGAAATCCTCAGGCACGCTCGGCGACTTTAGCAGCGAAACGGAGGGTCAGCCCGCGGTCAGCCTGGCGATTTCCTCTTTGATGAGTGTCTCTGCGAGGGTGGGGACGACCTCCCACACCACCTGCTCCACGACTTCGCGGGAGAGGCTGAGCACACCTTCGAGCTGACTCTGCGACAACCCGAGCTCTTTCAGCTTGTCGGAGAAAGCGGCAGAAGTGACGGCGGCCGTCACGGGAATGGCACTCGCCGCGGCGACCGGTGCGGCAGCCACGGGTGCTGCGACGGGAACCTGGGGCCGAGCGCTCGGCTGGGCGGGCGCCGAATGAGCCAAAGGCGATGCAGCCGGAGCGGGCACCCGCGGTGCAGCCGAAGGAACGACGGGGCGGGGACCGGCAGAAACCGGCGGGGCCGCGGGCGTGCCGAGCTGGGGGCGAGGTCCGGCGCTGGCCGGCCTGGCCGCCGCAGGGATAGCTGCGGGGGCGGCGACGGGGGGTGCGACGGCAGCAGCGGATGGGGCTGCAGCCACGGGTGCACCAGCAACGAGGCCGGCGACCTTTTCGATCAGCTTGGCCGAATCGAAGGGCTTGTCGAAGTTCCCATCGGCACCGGCGGCGCGACCTTGGCCTTCGTCGTAAGGGCGCTGCTTGCTCGACAAGATGAGCACCCGCACGTCGGGCGCCTCCTGCTTGATCGCGCGGCACAAATCGTAGCCACTCTCGCCCGACAGGGCAGAGTCGACCAACGCCACGGTGGGACGGTCCTGACGAAGGGCCGCCAATGCGTCCGCTCCGCCTCCGCAGATCGTGGCCTGGAAGTCGTCACCCCCGAAGGTGATCTCCAGAACCCTGCGCATGGTCTTGCTGTCGTCTACGGCCAGCAGCTTGGTGATCACCGTGCCTCCATGAAAAACATTGAAAATCCGGAAGAAATCATCCCGGTCGGCACGAAAACTGTCAAGGATTTGACGATGCCGGAGCGGGAGCGCCTCACTAGTCCGAAAGCGCGGGCCTGGTAGACTGGGCGGGAAGAGTTGGGGTTGCAGCCCTTTTGAGCTGCGCGCGCTGGCGCAACGTGTGCCCCAACCCGCCTGTCGAACCTACTTAACGAACCACAACCTCCGCCGTCGAGCCACGTTACCTTGAGCAGCCTCTCCGAGCGAGCCAGTCGCGTTCTTTATGCCGTGGTGAGCGAATTCATCGCCACCGGTGAGCCGGTGGGGAGTCGCACGCTCTCCAATCGCTACGGCCTGGATCTGTCGCCAGCGACCATTCGCAACGTGCTCTCCGATCTGGAGGAGGACGGCTATCTCACCCAGCCCCACACGTCGGCAGGCCGCGTGCCGACGGATCGCGCTTTTCGGCTGTTCATCGACGCGCTGATGCGGCTGCGCCAGCTGCCGGTCGAGGATGCGTCGCGGATCCGCGACCTGTTCTCCCAGTCGTCGACCGGTACGGAGCGGCTCCGCGAGGCCGGCAAACTACTGAGTGACCTGAGCGGCGTGCCGGCCGTGGTTCTGCAGACGCGCAGCTCGGCGCGCAGCGTACAGAAGATCCGCTTCATCCCCGTGGGGCCCAGCGAGCTGCTGAGCGTGGTCGTGCTCGACGACGGTTCGGTGGAGAACCGCTTCATTCCGGTCGAAGCGTTGCCGGCTCCCGCCGAGCTCGAGCGTGTTCACAATTTGCTCGACGAGGCGACGTCGGGCCGCAGCCTGTCCGAGCTGCGCCAGCATCTGCGCGAGGTGGCGCGCCGGGAGCGGGCCGAGGTGGGGCACGTCGGTCGGCTGGGCGACGAGCTGCTCGGCTCGGCCCTCCGCGGTGTGGAGCACAGCCGAGAGATCATCGTCGAAGGTCGCACCAGTCTGCTTCACGCAGGCGAGGGGCCCGAGCGGCTCGAGCGCCTGATGGCCGCGCTCGAAGATCGCGAGCGTCTGGTCAGCTTGCTCGATCGGACGCTCGACACCACGCAGGTCCAGGTCTTCCTGGGCAGCGAGAACGAGCAGGCCAGCGGCTCCCCGCTGAGCGTCGTGGCCGCCGCCTATCGGCACGAGGATCGGACGGCGGCGGGGGCCCTGGGCGTGCTGGGGCCGACCCGCATGGACTACCCGGGCTTGGTGCCGCTGGTCGGCACGATGGCCCAGGCAATGAGCCGCGCGCTGGGTTATTCCGGGGGAGACGGCGCCGACCCTCGCCCCGGCGAGCCGGCCATTGACCCAGGTTCCGAGGGCGGTTAAGCCCCCCGGGCCATGTTCCTTCGCCACTTCGCTGCGCGTCGTTCTTCCTCCCGCTTGGCCCTGGGCCTCTTCGTTGCGCTGACGGCCGTCAGCGCCGTGGCTTGGGCTCAGTCCAAGATCGCGGTCATCGACACCCAGCGCGCGATGATGGAGACCGAAGACGGTCTGCGCCTCCAGGCCACGCTCAAGAAGCTGTTCGACAGCAAGCAGCGTGAGCTGGACAAGAAGCAGAAGGACCTCGAGCAGGAGCGCGCCGACATCGAGCGTCAGCGCACCGTGCTCAGCCAGGAAGCGCTCGCGCGTCGCGCCGAGGCTTGGCAGCGTGAGATGATGGAACTCCAGCAGACGTACGTCGGCTTCAACCAGGAGCTGCAGAAGAAGCAGAACGAGCTGACGCAGCCGATCTTCCAGAAGACGATGGGCCTCATCCGTCGCCTGGCCACGCAGGACGGCTACGATCTGGTGATCGACAAGCAGGCCGTGCCCTACTCGCGCAGCGATCTCGATCTGACCGACCGCGTCATCACCATGTACAACGGTGGTACGGCCCCGGCCGCCGATGCTCCGGCAGCTCCCGGTGCTGCCGCTCCGGCCAAGCCCGCGGCTCCCGCACCGGCTCCTGCCAAGCCCGCAGCTCCCGCTCCCAAGTGAGCCAGGCCGGATGATTCGGGCCCCGGTCCGGAGACGTCCGCGACCCCCGACCGAGCCTTCACCGGTCACCACGCCGAGCCCTCCGGGCTCGGCGTTCTTCATTTCGGCCTCTCGCGCGCACACCCGCTGCTCGCGAGCAGCGGAATTTTCCAGCGAAGCAGGCAGCGCCTTCGCGCCGAGCCGTTCGCGCTCGCCAAATCACTCGCCGACTTTCGATGGTAGCGCTATCTCGACTGGGTTCGCGCGTCAGTTCGGCGCGCCTTCCTTGGGAGGTTTCGGGTGAAGAAGTGGCACGCCGCATTGGCTTTCGTTCCTCTGGCCTCGGCCGCGATCGCGCCGGCCTGTTCGGCTCCTCCTGCCGAAGACATCGGCCAGGACACACCGGATGCACCGAGTGACGACTTCTCGGCCGACGACGATCTGGGTGACGGCGATATCGACGGCGACGGCGGCTCGGAGAATGCGCTGGGTATTCGGACCGGCGTGGTCCTCACTCCCGAGTGCGAGAGCGACTGCCCCATCTTCAGCAACGCCGACGGCAGCGCCGCGTTGGTCGTCACCGACGAGGGCGTGACCGACGCCGAGAAGAGCGCGCTCGACGGCGCGACGCCCAAGGCAGGTCCCTGCGTCGCCGAACCTGCCAGTGGCTCGATGTTCCCGGCCGGCTGGACGCGGCCGCGCTTCTACTATGCGGGCGCGACCGGCCCGCACAAGATCACTCTGCGCAGCGCCAACATCCGCCACGAGCTGACCGTCTACGCCAAGCAGCTCCCGTACGTGCTGCCCCTCGAAATCTGGGAGGGCCTCTCCAAGAGCATCTACTCGACCGACATCGAGTACACGCTGCGTGCGCAGGATGGCGCCGAGACCACCGGCACCTTCCAAATCGCGCCAGCTGCGGCCGGCGGCAGCATGGTTTTCTGGGGTTCGACCGGCACGGCGGCGGGCGAGCAAACCAACGCGCTCTATGGCTTTTCGGTGGGTGACGAGGGTGTCATCCGGGCCATCTACCCCGGCGACATCCAGGGCACGGCCATCACCGACAACGCCAACCTGCGCAAGGAGTTCACGACCACCGAGGGACACTCGACCTGCGTCGGTTGTCACAGCTCGACGCCCGACGGCAAAGCCGTGGCCTCGATGGATCACTGGCCGTGGAACCTGCGCCTCTACTCGATCGAGGGTGACAGCGCGGGCGCACCGCCCGACTACCTGACTGGCGCCGGCGCGGGCATGTTGTCGATGACCTGGTTGGGTGGGACTACCTTCTCCGGTGGAGACTGGGACAGCGGCGCGCGCCGCACCATCACCACCTGGTCGGAGCGCACTGCCGATCCGTGGAAGACTCACGACGGCAGCGTGCTCTCCAACGAGCCCACCGAGCTCGTCGCCATGAACCTGGCCTCGACCGCCAGCGTGCCCGTCGACGTCTCGCGCGTGACGCCCGCCGAGTTCTCCAACCAGAACCAGGCCCTGCAGAACGCCTTGGCCGGCATGAAGGGCACCGACTGGAAGGTGCTCGAGCGCACGGGCGACGCCAACTCGCCGGTGCTCCCCGACTGGAGCCACGACGGCTCGACCATCGTCTACACCTCGACGGACATGCCGCAGGATGGGCGTATCGGTCAGGCCACGATCGTCGATCTGTACACGGTACCGTTCAACGACGCGGCCGGCGGCGCGGCGACGCCCGTGGAGGGCGCGGCTACCGCCGACTTCGAGTACTACCCCGACTACTCACCGGACGACGCGCTGATCGCGTTCAACAAGGTCCCCCAGTTCACCACCAGCGGTGGTCGCGAAGACTCGTGGATGCACGTCTACTACCGACCCGACAGCGACATCCACGTGATCCCGGCTGCCGGCGGCACCGCCACGCGCTTGGTCTCCAACGACAGCGCGTGTGACGGAGCGAGCGGGCAGCTCTACAACTCCTGGGCCAAGTGGGCGCCGAGCGTCGCCAAGAACGACGAGGTCGCCTACTACTTCCTGATCTTCTCGACCGCGCGCAACTCGCCCTTCGCCATCAACCGTGGCAACGCGCGCACCAGCCCGGCCTCGCAGCTCTACGTCGCCACCATCGTCCGCCACGCGGATGGCCGCATCGAGAGCTTCCCGGCCGTTTACCTGTGGAACCAGCGCAACCTGGTCGAGGGTACGGGCGACGCGGCGACTCAGGTCGAGCTGCTCACCAACAACGTCACGCCGGCCTGGGACGAATTCAAGATCCCGCCCGTCCCGCCCATCGCGGTGAACTGAGCCGAGAATCGCCGGGAGCGCGTGGGTTGGGCCCGGAGCCCGCCCACGCGCAGCCGCACTGGTACGGAGCGCTGCCGAGCAGCTTTACGGATCAGCGCTGCGGAGACAGCCGAAGCTCAACCGAACAGATTGTCGAAGGCCGCGTCAACCTCGTCGTCGGCCGTGTCGTGCGTCGGCAGGGCGCCGCCCAAGGTGCGAATGCGCGCGGAGACGTCGCGGTACTGCGGGTCTTTCTTGGCGATGCGCTGCAGGAAGCGAATGGCCGAGGCCGGGTCGCCACGCTGCTCGTAGAGCGCCGCCAGCTCGTACTCCAGGTTCTTCTGCTGGTCGGGCGTCTTCACCTGCGCTTCGAGCGCCAGCAGGTAGGCGTCGATGGCCGGGATCAGGTCGCCTTGCTGGGCGAAGATCGAGCCGATCATGTAGAGGCACATACAGGCGCGCTGCGGGTCGCGGCTCGCCAACTCGAACTCGGCGCGCGCGTCGGGCAAGAGGCCCATCTCCTTGTAGGCCAGGCCCAGATCGTAGTGCGTCGCCGCATCCGCGTCGTCGATGGTCGCCTTGATGCCCTCTTTGAACTTGGCGAAGACCTGGTCGACGTCGACCTCTTCGGCCTGATTGGCCAGCGCCGGCGCGCGCGTTTGCGTCTCGCCGTCGAAGCCGTCCAGCACGTCGAGCGACGCCGCGATGTCGAAGGCGTTGTCGGTGGTGGCCGTGCTGGGGCCGGCGAACATCTTGGCCTCGGCGTGCGCCTGCTGCACCTCGGCCAGGCGCTCGAGCAGCAGCACGTGATCCGGCGCCTGGCGCAGCAGATCGGTGAGGATGGCTTCGGCATCCGCGTACAGGCCTTGGGAGGCGAAGAACTCGGCCTCTTCGAGCACCTCCTCGATGGCCTCGGGCAGCGGGCGGCGCGAGTGGGGAGGGGTATCGGTGGCCTCGCCCAAGGGGAAGGCCGGGAGCGGATCGCTGTCGCGGCGAATCGCCGACGAGGGCGGCACGCCTTCCAGATCGTACGACTCCAGGTGCCCATCGGCAGGTTCGAGCCGATTGGCACGCAGCGCGTACACGTGGTCCAGCAGGTTCCGCGCGTCGGGGTGGTCGGGCTCGATCTCCAGCACCTCGAGGATCATCGGCTCGGCCGAATCTGCGTCCTGGTTGTGCAGGTGGATGATGGCGATGTTCAGCGTCTCGACGATCGCAGGCTCGCGCTCGCCCGCCTCGACCAGGATCTCGCGCAGCTTCTGGCGGATCGGCACCGAGTTGGGATCGAGCTCCAGCGCGATGTGCAGGACCTCGACGGCCTTGTCGAGGAGCCCCAGACGGCGGAAGGCCTCGGCGTCGACGATGGCCTTGTGAGCATGGCTGGAAGGGCGGAACGACTGCGGGAAGTCGCGCTCTTCGGCAGCAGGCAGATCGTCGGGGATGGCGACGCCCGAAGGCGGGATGCTCTCGGCTGCGGCGGAGAGGGGAAGGCTCTCGACGGCCAGGCTCTCCGGACCGTCTTCGAGGTACTCGACCTCGTCGTCGAGATCGACCGTCTCGGCCACCTCGACGTGAGCGGGTGCGCTCGTGCGCGGAAGGGGTGGCGGGGGCGGCAGAGACGAGACGGGGGCAGGTGGTGCGCCGCTGCTGAGCACCGGCATCGACGAGCTGCCGGGAGGCGGCGGCAAGGACGAGGCGCCTGCGCGCGGTCCGAGTCGTTCCAGCGCGAGCACCTGATCGTTGAGCGGGGCCACCGTCTTCAGGTGGGTGACGATCTCGCGGAAGAGATCGGGCTTGCCCTGCTCGCGTGCCAGACGCGCCATCTCCAGGTGAACGGAGAAGGCCTTGTCACCTTGGCCGATGACCTCGAAGGCCTGCGCCAGCAGGGCCAGCGTATCGAGGTCCTTGGGGTTGGCTTGGAAGGCGATCTGCAGCTTGGCCAGGGCCAGCATGCCGGCCTGGGGCTGATCGCGCTTCAGATAGAGCTCGGCGGCGGCGCGCGCGTACAGCGGATCTTGGCGGAAGTGCAGGATGCGCTCGATGACCTTCAGCGCGTCCTCGGCGCGCTGCATGGACAAGAGCAGCTGAGCCGCCGACCAGAACGAAGCAATGCCGGCGTCGACGTCCTGGACGCGACACATCGCTTCGGCGAGGCGCAGGAGCGAGATGGGGTTCTTGGCGTCGAGGGCGACGATCTTGCGAAAGACGGCGACGGCCTCGCGATCCCGGCCGTTCTTTTGCAGGGCCGTGGCGACTTCGTCGTAGGCCGAGAGCGCGTCGCTGGTCAGCCCCAGCTGGGCGTAGATGTCCGCCAGGCGCGGCGTGATGTGGGCGTAGCGCTGGGCCAGCTCGGGGGCGTGCTTGCGGATGAGTTCGCGGACCTGCTTGAAGACCGCGATGGCCTTCAGCTGGAAGCCCTGCGTCAGATAGAACTGCGCGACCTGATCGTAGGTGGCGATCGCTCCGGTGTAGTCCTCCAGACGAGTCTGCAGGTCACCGATCTTGAGCAGGGTGCGGGCATCGCTCGGATCGCTCTGGACGATCTTCTGGTACTCGACGATCGCCTTGTCGTACTTCTTCTTGTCGACGAGCTTCGCGGCCGCCTGCAGGATTTTCTCGCGATCGATTGCCACGTTGGGTCTTGGAACCTGGGAGAGGACCGAACCACCTGGTCCGGAGAATGCGATACCTCGGAAACTGGGCGAGCCGCCCCGGGGGGAGAGGGCACGAGCCGACTGACCGAGCCGCGGCCGACGCGATCGCCCGCGCGCCCGAAGGGGCAAACGGTCACGGCGCCCGAGGCTGAACGAAAGCACTCTAGAGCGGCGCGTCCGTTCGGGGTAGCTGGAAGGCCAGGCAGCCTCAAATTAGGCGAAGAAATCGCGCTGGCAGCCGGTCGGGGCAGCGGGCAGCGCGGGTCCCGCGGCTGGGCGGACGGGCGCCGCCGACCTGCGCCGCCTCCGGCACCCCTCGCGGCCCCACCGAGCCAGGGATGGCTCAGAACGGCTTGAACACGGCGAAGTACACGACCAGCAGCGAGGCCACCGCGAGTCCCGCCGCGAGCCCCGTCACGCCTCCGGCGCTCTGGCCCGCGGCGCGCTTCTTGGCGCGGGCGCCGATTACGTGATGCAGGCCGATCACGGCGACAGCCAAGGTCAGCTTGCCGTGCATGAAGTGAGTCACCACGAAGTACCCACGCAGGTCCATCACCAAGCGTGCGGCACCGAACGTGAAAGCGAGCGCAAAGGCTGGCGCAGCCAACTTGCGGTACAGGTAGAGCGCCGTCTCC
>DATIDO010000346.1:0-12712 GCA_035456245.1 Polyangiaceae bacterium | reverse complement strand
TCCCCATGTGCCGGCAGGCATCGTCGCGCTCCTCTCGGATCTGGGCGTGCTGGTGCTCCGAGCCGACGCGGCTGCGCTCCGCCAACTGGATGAAGCGCGCGACATCGGAGTGCCCGCGCCCAGCAGTTGGACCAACGGTCGCGTGCCGCTGGAGACGGAGACGACGTCCCGAGTCGAGGTCGAGTGGCTGGCTCAGGGCTCGGAGCGACGCAGCTTCGGTCCAGTCGACGCCATCGCAGGCGACCCACTCACGAACGGCGGTGCGCGACTCGGCGCAGCAGCGGGCGCGCTGGGGGTGGGTTCGTCGGCGAACGCATCCCTACCGGCCGCCGGACCGTCGGGCTGACAACGCCGTTGCTTTTCGCGTGCTACGCGTCACGGACTCGGCTGCGAACGACTCTGCCGTGGCCGACTCTGCCGTGGCCGACCCTGCTGCCGCCGATTCAGCGGCGACCGCCGAGCGGTGCGTGCTCGAACTGAAAGACGACCTCGCTGCGGCGCACGAGCCCCAGCTGATCACGGGCGCTGCGTTCGAGTGCGTCCGGGTTCGACTTGGCCGCGGCCGCCCGGGCCTGCAGCAGCTCGATGCGTTTGCCGATGCGAGAAATTTCTAGCTCAACCGCAGTCTGCTCGACGCGCAGGCGATCCAGTTTCCCCAGGCCACCAGTCGAGACGAGCAGGGTCGGTGTGCCGACTACACCCACCAGGAGGACGAGGGTGGGCATGAGCCGCTGCAGGAACGCGCGCCTTTGGCGATCGCGCGCGCCGGTTGAGCCTGCTCTCGAAACACTCCTCAGCGAGTCTGACACGAGCCGAACCTATCGAACGGCACGGCCACGGGCCAAACAAGCTGCGCGTCGCCGCTCGACCGATCCCCAGGCCGGAAAAGAAACATTCCGCGAGGATCGCGGGGTGCCCTCCGGAAACCGTCGCGCTATGGTCCGCGCCGCCTTACCGCCCCCCGGGTGACCCGGTCCGAGCCAGCCGCGACGACCGAACCGAGATCCCCCACCGGTAGCGGCACAACACCGAACTCACCCGAGCTCAGCGCTCGGGCTCCCGTTGGAAAACCATGAAGCATCTCGAAGTTTTGCGTGCCGAGCTGGAGCGACTGTTCGACCTGGAGGAGCTCACCTCGCTGAGCCGTGACGTCCTCGGCTTCGATCCCGAAATCGTCGGGGGTCGGGCCACGCTCGGTTCGTTCGCCGGCGCGCTCATCGCACACTGCCAGCACGAAGACGCCGTCGACGCGCTCGCCGACGCACTGCGTTCCACGGGACGCGAGCTGAGCCCTGCCGCTCTCCAGATCTCGAGCCCCGAGCCCGTGGCCGATGCGAACCTGAACGCTGGCACCGAGCTGGGTCCGTACCGTATCGCCCGCAAGCTCGGTGATGGTCGCCTGGGCTCTACTTACCTGGCCAAGCAGGACGGCGTCGACGTCCGTCTCAAGGTCCTGCACCCGGAGAGCTCGCGCGATCGCCGCGGCCTGGCCCGCTACCTGGTCGCAACCCGCTTGGCGGCGCGCCTCCGCGCGCCGGGCCTGCCTGCCTTCGTCTCGGCTGGCAACGTGCCATCTTCGGCCGGTGAGCCGCGCGTCGTGGTCGCTCACGAGTACGTCGACGGCCAGCCGCTCTCGGCGCGCGTCGCGCGCACGGGCCCGCTGCACATGAACGAGGCACGCGGCCTGCTGCAGCAAATGGCCGAGACGCTCGCGCTGCTCCACGACAAGAAGCTGGTGCACGGGTCCGTCTCACTCGAGAACGCGCTCGTCAGCCGCAACGCCAACGGCGAGAACACGATTCAGCTGCTCGACGTCGGCACCGACCGCCTGCGCGTCCGTCAGAGCCGCTACCGCATTGGTCTGAGCTCCACGGGCGGCAACCCCAAGACCGTCAGCCCCGAGCAGGTGCGCGGCGCCGACGCAGACGCCAAGGCCGACATCTACTCGCTGGGCGCCACCATGTACGAGTTGCTCACCGGCAAGCCCCCCTTCGAGGGCGACGTGCTGGAGATGGCCTTTGCCCACCTCTCCCGCCAGCCCGCCGCGCCCAGCGCCATCGCGCCCCGCGGCTGGGTGACCGCCGACGTCGACGCCTTGGTGCTGCGTCTGCTGGCCAAGAACCCCGCCGAGCGCGGCACGATGCGTGACGTGGTGGCCGCCCTCGACGAGGTCGGTCGTCCGCGCCGCGCGGATGCACTCAGCGAAGCCCAGATCGAGGAGCTCGAGCAGCGCCTGCTCGGCGAGCCCGGAGACGCCGAGGTCGCGCTCCAGCTGGAGTCGACCGTGGACCGCGGTGCTACGGCCGATCGCGTCGGTCAGGCCTTCCGCTTGGCCGCCTCGATGATCGACGATCCCATCCTGCTCGAGCAGAAGGTGTCGCTGCTCCAGCGCGCCGCCCGCCTGTTCGAGAGCAAGGCGGCTCACCTCGACAAGGCCGAGAAGACCTACGAAGACTTGCTTGCTCTGCAGCCGCACAGCGAAGTGGCCTCGGCAGGCCTCGAGGACGTGCGCCGTCGCGCCGGCAAGCACGACGAACTGATCGAAATGCTGCTGGCCCGCGCCGAATCGGCGGTCCAGCCCGCCCAGCGCGCGCGCGCCATGGCGGAAATCGGCCGCATCTACCTGCGCGATCTGAACGACTCCGAGCAGGCCACCGTGGCCTTCGCCCAGGCGCTTTGCGACGATCCCACCGAGGAGTACGCCGGCGACGTGGAGCGTGCCGCTGGCAGCTCGGAGCAGCGCTGGGCCGAGGTTCTCGCGACGGTCGGAGAGGCCACGCAGTCGCCTGCCCTGTCGGTCGAGGGTCGCACCCGCCTGTTCGTGCACGCCGGTGACTGGTACCGCACCAAGGTCAGCCGCGCCGATCTGGCACTGCCCTGCTTCCAGGCCGCCCTGGCTGCCGAGCCCGCCAACGAGACGGCCCTCCATGGTCTCACCGAGATCTACCGCAAGGCCCAGCAGTGGCCGGAGCTCGGCGCCACACTGACCCACCGCGCCGATGCCGCCGCAACGCCCACCCAGGCGCGCAACCTGCGCAGCGAGGCGGCCGAGATCCTCGAGACGAAGATCGGCGATCTGGGCGGAGCTCGCACGATCTACGAGATGGTGCTGAGCGAAGACCCCAGCCACGAGCGCGCCGGTGAAGCCCTGCAGCGCATCCTGGAGCGCTCCGGTGATTTCGCGGCCTTGGTCGTGTTGCTCGAGGCCCGCCTGGCGGCGCAGCCGCGCAGCGAGGCCGTGCGCACCTTGTGCCGCATCGGCGAGGTCGAGAGCGACCGGCTGGGGCACCCCGACGCAGCCGTGGCCCGCTACCGCCGCGCGCTGGAAATCGACGCCACCAACCTGGACGCGCTGCGCGGCCTGGAGCGCCTCTACACCAAGCAGGGCAAGTACCGCGAGCTGATCGAGAACCTGGAGCGTCAGGTCGAGGTCGCCGCCACCCCCAAGCAGCGCATCACGTTGCTCGAGCGCATCGCCTCGGTGTTCGAAGAAGAGTTCCTCGATCAGAAGGCGGCGGCACGCGCCCTGGAGCGCGCGCTCGAGCTCGACGCCAGTCGCGTCAGCGCGATGGCTGGACTCATCCGCCACCTGCGCGTGCTGGAGCGTTGGGACGAGGTCTCCAAGCTCTACGAGCGCCAGCTGTCGATCGTGGAAAACCCGACCGAGCGCGTGGCGCTGGCCCTGGCCTGGGGCCGGGTGCTGGCCGAGCAGCTCGGCTTCCCCGATCGCGCGGTCAAGGCCTACGAGCTGGCGCTCGAGGTCGAGCCCGATCACTCCGCCGCGCTCGAAGCGCTCGCCAAGCTGCAGGAGACGACGGGCGACGCCGACCGCGCACTCGACGCCATCCTGGCCATCGCCGACCAGGCCGAGACGCCGCAGGCACGCGCGGAGCAGTACGTCCGTGCCGCCAAGCTGCTCGAGGCCCGCGGCAACCGCGATCTGGCCATCGAGCACTACCGCAACGCCCTGGACGCGAACCCCGAGGATCGGGCCGTGGCCTCTGCGCTGCGGCAAGCCTACGTGAAGCGCGGCGACGTGAACGCAGCCGTGGAGCTGCTGGAACGTGAGCTGGAGATCACCGAGGGCGATCGCCCGCAGGCCCGTCTGGCCGGTGAGCTGGCTCGCCTGCAGCGCGAGCGCCTCAAGGACGACCGCCGCGCCGAGCAGAGCGCCGAGCGCGCGCTGCGCCTCGATGCGTCGAACCTCGACGCACTCTACGTGCTGGGTGAGATCTGCTTCAAGGAGCGGCGCTTCGTCGAAGCCAGCGCGCACTACGCGCGCATCGGCGACCGCATCGAGTCGCTGGGCACCGACATCGCCGTCGGCGTACTCGAGCGCTACGTGGACGCCATGAGCCAGTCGGGCTCGAGCGCCGGCGCGCTGGCCGCCGTCGACACCCTGCTGCGCTTGGCTCCCGACGACGCCGAGGCGCTGTCGCGCGTGGCCCAGGTGACCTTCGAGCACGGCTCGCCCGAGCGCGCCGCCGAGATGCTGGAGAACTACCTGAGCCGCTTCGCTGCTTCGCTCAGCGACGAGCAGAAGGCCGTCGCGACCTATCGCTACGGCGAGGCCCTGCGCAAGACGGGCAACACCCGCGGAGCGCTCGCCAAGCTGGAAGAGGCCGCCGAGCTCGATCCGTCGAACCCCGCGCCGCTCGTCGCCTTGGCCGCCGCCTACGTCGAACTCGACGACTCGGCCCAGGCGCTGCGCGTCAAGACCCGCCACCTGGATCTGGCCCGCGGTGAAGAGCGCATCCAGCTGCTCACCGACATCGGCGATCTGGCCAGCAAGCTGGGTGACCGCACCCAGGCGACGCGCAGCTACGTGGCTGCACTCGAGGAGCGCCCCGACGATCGCCGCCTGCTCACCAAGCTGATGCAGCTCTACAGCGAGGACAAGGACTGGAACAAGCTGGTCGACGTCGTCGTCAAGCTGGCCGAGTTCGTCGACGAGCCTGCTCAGAAGGTGAAGTACCTGCAGACCGCGGCGCTGGTGAGCGGTCGCCAGATTGGCGACGCGCGCCAGGCAGCCGGCTTCTTCGCCCAGGTGCTCGAGATCGATCCCAACAACGACAAGGCGCTGCACGAGCTGACCGACATGGAGCGGCAGACCGGCAACTGGGCCGGCGTCGAAGACCTGCTGCGCCGCCAGTTGAGCCGCGTGCCGCAGAGCGAGACGGCACGCCGCCTCGCCCTCTACGACCAGCTGGCCAGCCTGTACGAGAAGCAGCTGGTGGCGCCCCGCTCGGCCGCCGAGATGCTCGAGGCCGCCTTCGAGCTCGACCGCGACGACAAGGATCGCATCGAGCGCTTGGCCGCCATCTACGCAAGCGATCCCGAGACGTTCCGCGAGAAGGGCATCGCGCTGCAGGAGTACCTGCTCAGCCAGAACCCCTTCCGTCAGGATGCGTACAAGGCGCTGCGCAAGATCTACACCGTGGCCCGAGACGCCGACGCCAGCTGGTCGCTGTGCCAGGTGCTGTCGGTCCTGGGTCTGGCCGAGCCGGACGAGGAGCGCTTCTACGGTCGCATGCGCGCCGAGACGGCCGCGCCCGCGCAGGAGGTGTTCAGTGAGGAGGATTGGCGCATCCGCATCGCCCACCCCACGCTGAACCCGCTGCTCACCTCGGTGTTCACGCTGATCGAGCCCGTGGTGGTGGCCGCGCGCGCGCTGCCCATCGAGCAGCTCGGCCTGAGCGAGCAGCATCGCATCGAGCCGAGCCAGCACGAGGCGCCGCTTTCGCAGACGCTCTACTACGCTGCCGGCGTGCTGGGCGTGCCGCTCCCGCGCGTCTATCTGAACTCGAACGATCCGGGTGGTCTCGGCTTCCTGTTCACCGCCCAGCCCTCGCTTTCGATGGGTCGTGTCGGTCTCAGCTCGGAGGTCCCGCCCCAGGTCGCTGCGTTCGTGGCAGCCCGTCAGCTGTCCTACCTGCGTCCGGGTCTGTACCTGCGCCACTTCATCCAGACGGGCACGGCGCTCAAGGCTTGGCTGTTCGCCGCCATCAAGCTGAGCTCACCGCAGTTCCCGGTCGCCGCCGACATCGAAGGCGCCGTGAACGAGGCGCTCGCCGCGCTCAAGCAGTACCTGCCGTCGGATCTGCGTGACCACTTGGCGTCCGTGGTGTCCAAGCTGATTCAGTCGGGCACCGCGCTCGATCTGAAGAAGTGGGTCGCCGCCGTGGACCTCACCGCGGATCGCGCCGGCTTCGTGGTCGCCCACGATCTCGACACGGCCTCCCAGGTCATCCGCGCGTCGGACGACTCGACGGCGGCGGTGCCGACTCAGGAGCGCTTCAAGGAGCTGGTCGTGTTCGCGGCGAGCAGCAACTACTTCACGCTGCGTCGCCACCTGCAGATCACGGTCGACAGCTGAGGCTGGGCCGCCCCGGAAAGAAGGAGGGCCGAGTCGCCAACTGGCGGCCCGGCCCTTTTTCATTTTTCCGTTTTCGCGCGCCGGGCCCCTGAGGGGTCGGCCGGATCGGCTTCACTCGATCGGTTCGACCCGGAACGAGACGTCACCGGTCTGGCCCGGCGAACCTTCCATGATCACGCGAAAGTGCCGCTGGAAGGCGGAGACTGGCATGTTCGCCTCGGCGGCAAAGCGAGCGATCGCGTGGGAGCGCGCTGCTTCCAGCTCGGCGATGACGGGTTCGAGTCGTTTCATGGGGGCGCGGCACGTAGCATGGAACCAACTTCCAGGCTGCACTTTCTGGCCTTCGCCAGCCACAACAATCCCTCCCCCCTCGACATTCCGACCCCGCAGCCGATTCCCCTCCCCGGCCACCGCCTCGCTCCCAGGTTAATCCGGGCGCCATAGCTCGAGCCGTCCCGCCCCAGAACCGGGGTCCTTGACCCCCTCTCCCAGGTTACTTTTCGGCACGCGCCCATCAACTGGGTGCCCAGTCCAGGCCGCCACCAAGCCCAGTCCCACCAAGCAGGTGACGCGTCCCGGCCCTCCAGCCGCCTCAGCCGGCCTGTGTGAGCCTGCTGAGCAGCCCCGACGCTCGCACGGAAATCAGACGCGATCGACGGAGACGACTCCCTGAATCTTCGTGATGGCGCGCATCACGTTCTTCAGGTGCGAGAGATCGCCACAACGGAACGAGAAGACATTCACCGCGCGACCGTCGTCGCTGGCGCGACAGTTGGCCTCGCTGATGTTGAGGCGCTGGGCGCTGAGCGTCTGGCTGATGTCGGCCAGGATGCCCGCGCGGTTGTTGGTGACCACCTGGATGGAGACAGGACGATCGACCTTGGCCCGGCTGTCCCAGCCGACCTCGATGCGACGCTCCGGATCGGTGTCGAAGGCCTTCTGACACTCGCGCCGATGCACGGTCACGCCGCGGCCACGGGTGATGAAGCCGATGATTGCGTCACCGGGGAGCGGATTACAGCAGCGGGCGTAGCGGACCAGCACGTTGTCGATACCGGAGACCTTGATGCCGACGTCCGGATCGCCCTTCACCTTGCGGACCAGCGTCTCCAGCGCGCTCGGCCGCAGCTCGGCCGGACCGCGATCGCTGTCGCCCTTGGCTTTGAGGCCCGCCACCACCTCGTCGGCACCGAGCTTGCCGTAGCCGATCGACAGCAGCAGCTCGTCCAGCGTGCCCACGTGATGGGTGTGAGCCAGACCAGCCACGGCGCGCTCGTTCTTCAGCAGCTTCTGCATGCTGAGCCCTTGGCCGCGCATCTCGGCCTCGAGCAACTCGCGCCCCAGGTTGATGCTCTTCACGCGCTTCTCCGCCCGCAGGTAGGCGCGGATGCGGTTCTTGGCGCGAGTGGTGACGCAGGCGTCGACCCAATCCTTGTTGGGGCGCTGGTTCTGCGAGGTCGTGATTTCCACGACGTCGCCGTTCTTCAGCTTGTGCCGAATGGGGACCAGCTGGCCGTTGACGCGTGCGCCCGAACAGCGGTGCCCGACCTCCGAGTGGATGGCGTAGGCGAAATCGATGGGCGTCGCGCCACGCGGAAACACCAGCACGTCGCCCTTGGGCGTGAAGACGTAGACCTCGTCGGGGAAGAGATCGATCTTCACGCTCTCCAGGAACTCGGCCGGATCCTTGAGGTTTCGCTGGTAGTCGGCCAGCTCGCGCAGCCAGCCGAAGCGCTGGGCGTCGGCTGGATCCACACCGCCGGAGACGCGCTCCTTGTACTTCCAATGAGCCGCGACGCCGTTCTCGGCGACCCGGTGCATGTCGTGCGTACGGATCTGGATCTCGATGCGCTGACGCCCCGGGCCAATCACCGTGGTGTGCAGCGATTGGTACATGTTGGGCTTGGGCAGCGCGATGTAGTCCTTGAAACGACCGGGGATCGGCGTCCAGCGCGAGTGAATGGCGCCCAGACAGGCGTAACAGTCCGATTGCGACTCGACGTTCAGGCGGAAGGCGATCAGATCGTAGATCTGCTCGAACGCGCACTCGCTCGACTTCATCTTCCGGTAAATCGAGTAGGGATGCTTGGCGCGCCCCGAGACCTGGACGTTGAAGCCTTGCTCGGCCAGCCGTGAGGTGATGGTGCGGGCGGTGCTCTCGATGTAGCGCTCCCGCTCCTTGACCGACTTGCTCAGCTTGGCTTGGATCTCGGCGAAGGCCTCGGGCTCCAAGAAGCGAAACGACTGGTCCTCCAGCTCGGTCTTGATCAGGTTGAGGCCCAGGCGGTTGGCCAACGGCGCGTAAATTTCCAGGGTCTCGCGGGCGATGCGCTCCTGGGCGTCGGCCTTCATGTGCTCGAGCGTGCGCATGTTGTCGACGCGATCGCACAGCTTGACCAAGAGGACGCGGATGTCCTTGGCCATCGCCACCACCATCTTGCGGAAGCTCTCCGCTTGGCGGTCCTCACGCGAGGTGAAGTTGATCTTGCCGAGCTTGGTGACCCCGTCGACCAAGGTGGCGATCTCGGGACCGAAGTCGCCTTCGATGTCCTGCGTGGAGGCATGGGTGTCTTCCACCACGTCGTGGAGCAGCCCGGCACAGACGCTGGCCGTATCCAGGCGCAACTCGGCGATGACGCCGGCCACCCGGACGGGATGCGTGAAATAGGGTTCGCCGCTTTTGCGGATCTGCTCCCGGTGGGCCCACTCGCCGTAATGGTAGGCGCGGCGGATCAGGTCGAGATCTGCGTTCTCGTGGTACCCTTTTACCTTTTGCAGGAGCCCTTCGAGCGCGGTCACTGTTTCATCGTAAAGCTTGGCTCGAACTTGTGAAGGGCGCCCTTCATCACTCTCTTCAATGGGACGGTAACTCGAAGTTATCGAAGCGACGAAACATCAGCCCGACCCTCGGCGCGAACCTCCATACACGGACCAAAGTCGCTGGGCTGGCCAGGTTCCGCTCCGGGCAAGAATCGCCCCGAGCGGGAACGGGGCCGTCTTCCGTGATACTGGCAGGGCCCATGCCCACCACGACTCCTGCGGACAACGCCGAATCCATCGGCGTCTACGTCCACTTTCCGTGGTGCCTGGCCAAGTGCCCCTACTGCGACTTCCTCAGCGTGGCGGTACCCAGCCCCGTCCCGGGTCGCGCTCCTACCGCCAGCGAGGCTCGCGCCAGCCTGGAGCACGAGCGCTACGCCGACGCCGTGATCGCCGAGGCAACCCTCCGCCTCGGCCACCTCGGTCCCCAGGCGCCTTTGCGCAGCGTGTTCTTCGGTGGAGGCACGCCCTCGCTCTGGCATCCGCAGGCACTCGGACGCGTGCTGAAGTGGATCTTGGCCGCCTTCGGCGCTCCCAACCGGCCCACGGCCGAGCAGATCGAGATCACGGTCGAGTGCAACCCGACCAGCCTGGATCACGGCCACATCGAGGCCCTGCTCGAGCAGGGCGTGAACCGCCTCAGCATCGGCGTCCAGAGTCTCTCGGCGCAGCGGCTCGAGTTCCTCGGCCGACTCCACGACGAGCAGGGCGGACTGGCGGCGGTACGCGCCGCGCTCGAGGTGGGCGTCCCGCGCGTCTCGGCCGATCTGATCTACGGCGTCTACGATCAGGGTCCCGAGCAGGCGGTGCGCGAGGTGGAGACCGTCGCGGCGACCGGAGTGAGCCATCTCTCTGCCTACGCCCTGACCATCGAGCCCAACACCAAGTTCGGAGCTCAGGCCAAGGCCGGGCGTCTGCCTCTGCTCGACGATTCGTTGATCGCCGCTTCGTTCTCGGCTGTCTCGGCAGCGCTTCAGAACGTCGGGCTCGCCCACTACGAAATCAGCAACTTCGCGCGCCCAGGGCACGAGTCGCGCCACAACCGGGGCTATTGGCTCGGTGAGGACTACCTGGGCCTGGGCACCGGCGCTTTCGGAACCGTGCGCTTGCCCGGCGAGAGCGCCCGGCTGCGCTACAAGAACCTGCTGGTCCCCGAGCGCTACGTACGCGCCTTCCTCGACGAACCGCCATCGCGCCCCTTCGAGGAATCACTGGCCGAGAGCGAGTGGATCGACGGACCGACCAGCATTCAAGAAGCCCTCCTGCTCGGACTACGCCTCGAAGGCGGCCTGGACCTCGGCGAGCTCGGGCGTCGTCACGGCGTCGAGCCCTGGACCAAGGAACGCAGCCGCACCGTGGAGCGACTGATCCGTGCCGGCAAGCTGCGCAGAGACGGCGAGCGGCTCAGCATCCCACGCGAACAGTGGCTGTTCGCCGACGGCATCGTGCGCGACCTGTTGTGAGCGCTGCTCGTGGGCGACCTGCCGTGACGCGACCTGCCGTGACGCGCGCCAGCGCGCGAGCCTCGCGCGCGCCGACTCAGCGCCCGAACCAGTAGTAGGCCAAAACAGCCACGATCAGGCCCGCAATCACGGCCAGCGTCACCTTCCAGGCCGAGACGGGATAGGTGCCTGCGATTCGACCGGTGGAGCCGTTGAGCACCACGCGGTACTCGCGCGAGCCGTAGCGGTAGGCCAAGAGCCACACGGGCACGAGGACGTGCTTGAAGGTCTGGGCCGAGTAGCTCGCCTGCACGTCCAGGTTGCGGTGCGTGTCACCGGGTACCCGAGCGGCGCACAGGCTCTCGGTCTTGCTCTGCATTTGGTCGCGGGAGTGCTGCGCCGCAGCCCCGAGATCGATCTGGTAACGCTCGACCACCCAGCCCGAGAGGAACCCCGGATCGTAGGGAACCAGCTCGGCCGTGGGGAACGGCTCGACCTCGCGCAACAGCGCCGCGTCGACGCCGCGCGACGCGGGAACCAGCTCGTCGTCGAAGAAATGGGACAGCGAGCCGCTCGTTCGGTACCAGCGCACCTTGCGGACTTGGCGCGTCGCCGACTTGCCCTCCGAGGTCCGATAGTGCTCGGTCTCGTAGTAGTAGTCGCCGCTCTCGGCCGTCCAATCCGCCTCGACCTGCGCGTCGAAGGTCCAGTACGGAATGTAGAGGCCGTGGACCAAGTCGGTCATGGCCTTCTTGCCGAGCGCGTTGGGCGCCCAGAAGTGCGAGGCGTACCAGTTGCGCACGGACTCACGCACCTGGGGCTCGGAGAGCTTCATCGGCAGCAAGCTCTCCGGGCGGAACGGCTCCTTCGTCTGCTCGTAGGGGACCAAGGCGCTGGAGCCACAGAAGTCGCAATTCTGTCCGACGCGGCTCGAGTCGAAGACCGAGATGGCCTGACAGCTCTGACAGCGCACCTCGGTCTTGGCCGCCTGCCAACCGCGCGCGTCGTCGGGGAGGTCGCGCAGCGCCTGCAGCAGATCGTTCTCGCGCACCACGCCCGTGCCGTCGGGGGCAGTCTCCAGCGTGGCCGGCGAGGTGGTCCCACAATAGGGGCACACCAGCGCCCCTTTGCCGGGATTCCATTCGGCTTCGCCTCCGCAGGCGGCGCACGAGAACTTGCGCCGGGCGGTAGCCTCGGCGGGAGACGGTGCGTTCATGCCTGACTCAGCCGGAGAGGAAGGCCTCGAGCGCAGCCTGAGGAATGCGCCAAGTGCTGCCGATCTTCTTGCCCTTCAACGAGCCGTCCTCGAGTGAGGCCAGCACGTCGGCCTCGCTCACGCCGAGCGTCCCAGCCACCTCGGCGACGCTGAGCAGCTGGGGGAGCGCCGCTGTAGGTGCGGCGGCGGCAGGAACAGCGGCGGCAGGCGCAGCCGGCGCCGTGGCCTGGGGCTGCATCATCGCGGCCATCATCTGCTGTCCCATGGTCAGACCCACGCCGAGCTGGGCGGCCGTGTTGGCCATGCCACCACCGTCGCCGCGCGCCAGGCTCTCGGCCATCTGGAACTTCACGTAGTCGTTCAGGTTGCCGATGGCGCCCATGCTCGCGCGCTTGTCGATGGCCTGCTCCACCTCCGGCGGCACCGACACGTTCTCGACCACGAAGCTCTCCAGGCTGATGCCGTAGCGCGGCACCAGCGAGGCGTTGATGAGCGGCAGCAGCGCCTCACCCAGCTCGGAGTAGCGCGACGCCAGATCGAGGGCAGGCACCTTGGACGAAGCCAGCGCGTCGGTGAAGACGCTGACCAGCTTGGAGCGCATGGCGTCGGCGAACTCGTCGATGCGGAACTGGTGGTCGGTTCCCGCTACTTCTTTCAGGAAGGTGCGAACGTCGACGACCTTGAAATCGTAGGTGCCGAAGGCGCGCATGCGGACGATGCCGAAGTCCGCGTCGCGCAGCATCACCGGGTTCGACGTCCCCCACTTGTTGCCGATGAACAGGCGGGTGTTGACGTAATAGATGTCGGCCTTGAAGGGCGACTCGAAGCCGTATTTCCAGCCCTTGAGCGTCGAGAGGA
>DATIDO010000345.1:0-4697 GCA_035456245.1 Polyangiaceae bacterium | reverse complement strand
TTCGATCTGGAGCTGCTCTCGGGTGGCATTCGGGGTGATCGGGTGCGCCTCGCCGATCTGAAGGGCAAGAAGGTGATCGTCGACTTCTGGGCCAGCTGGTGTTTGCCCTGTCGCGAACAGGCTCGTGTGCTCGCGGAGTTGGCGCCGCAGCTGGGACCCGAGGTGGTCGTGCTGGGGATCGCCACCAGCGACAGTCGTGAGGACGCCAGCCGCTTCTTGGACGAGCATCACCCGCCCTACTCCAATGGGTTCGACGAGACGGGTGAGCTCGCCCGCGCGCTCGACGTGAAGGAGCTGCCGACACTCATGGTCATCGACAAGCGCGGCACGCTGCGTGGTGCATCGACCCGACTGCTCGAGGCCGGTGAAATCCGCGCCATGGTGGAGGCCGCCGAGTGAGCGTCTGGGATGCCTTCTGGTTGGGCCTGATCCAGGGCTTGGCGGAGTTCTTGCCCATCTCGAGCGACGGCCACCTGGCCTTGGCTCAGCTGCTGTTCGGTATCCGTGAAGGTGGACTGACCCTCACGGTCATGCTGCACGTCGGCACGCTGCTCGCCACGGCGCTCGTGCTGCGTGAGCGGCTGGGGCGCGCAGTGCTGGCCGGCCTCTCTGCGCTGCGAGCGCCGAGCTTGTTCGTGACCGATCCGGGGGGCCGAGACGCCCTCTTCGTGGTCGTTGCTTCCGTACCGACTGCCGTGATCGGCTTCGCGCTGCGCGATCGTGTCGAGGCCTGGACGTTGGATCCCAACGTCATCGCCGCGGGCTTCGCTGCCACCGCCGTCTGCCTGCTCCTGTCCACGGCTGCCCAGCCCGGCGAGCGCGAGGATCCGAGCTGGGGCCAAGCGCTGCTGGTGGGGGCGATGCAAGGCCTGGCCGTTCTGCCGGGCGTCTCGCGCAGCTGCCTGACCATCACCACGCTGCTCTTCGCCGGCATCGCGCGGCCGCGCGCGTTCGAGTTGTCGATGTTGATGAGCATCCCCGCCGTGCTCGGCGCGGTCATCCTGGAGACGCCGCATGCGCTGCGCGACCTGAGCCAGCCTGGCTTGGCGGCGTTCGGTACCTTCGTGGCCTTCGTGACGGGTGTGGCCGCGCTGCTGGCGCTGCGCCGCATCGTGGTGTCAGGTAAGTTTTCGTGGTTCGCCGCTTGGGTGGGGCCGCTCGCGCTGGCGACGTTCGCGCTGGCCAGGGCTTGGCCCCGCTGAAACGGCCGAGCCGATCACACAGAGCCGATTGCACTGGGCAGATAGCGCCGAGCCGATAGCGCCGGGCTGGTTTTCGAAGAGGTAATACGACGATGAGCCAAACGACTCTCCCTTGGTACGCCGTGGTCCTGGCTGGTGGCAGCGGGACGCGCTTCTGGCCCGCCTCGCGCCGTACTCGGCCCAAGCAGCTGTTGCCGCTCGGTCCTGCGGCGCCGCAGAGCCTGCTGCGCGCCACCATCGATCGCTTGTCTGGTCTGGTTCCGCCCAATCACGTGCGACTGGCGACCGGCGTCCACTTGGTGGAAGCCTCGCGCCGCGAGCTGTCGGAACTGCCCGCCGAAGCCTTCTTGGCCGAGCCGCTCGCCAAGAACACGGCTCCCTGCATCGCTTGGGCGGCAGCGCTGCTGGCCGACGAAGATCCCGAGGCACTCGTGGTGGTCTTGCCGAGTGACCAGCATGCGGTGGACGCCCCCGAGTTCCGGGCCACGCTCACGCGAGCCCTCGACGTGGCCTCGCGCGGCTTCATCACCACGGTCGGCATCGTTCCCACGCGGCCCGAGACGGGCTACGGCTACATCGAGCTGGGCGCCGAGGATGGCCAGGGCGCGCGGGCCGTTGCGCGCTTCGTCGAGAAGCCGGACGCGGCGACGGCGCGCGAGTACGTGAGCAGTGGTCGCTACCTGTGGAACGCCGGCATCTTCGTGTTCCGGGCGCGAGACATGCTCTCGGCTTTCGCGCAGTTCTTGCCCGAGATGTACCGCGGCGCGCTCGAGTTGGTGGCCGCCAAGAAGCAGGGCTTGGCCGTGTACGATCAGGCGGTGCGCGAGTTCTTCGCGTCGGTGCAGTCGATTTCCATCGACTACGGCATCATGGAAAAGGCGGCCAACCTGCGCGTGGTGCCCGGCGACTTCGGCTGGAGCGACCTGGGGAGCTGGGAAAGTGCCTGGGAGCTCTCGGCCAAGGACGAGAACGGCAACGCCGCGGGTGCCAGCACCATCCTGGTCGACGCGCGCGACAACCTGGTCGAGGACCTGAGCCACGGCGGCGCCAAGAAGGTGATCGCGCTGGTCGGTGTGAACGATCTCTGTGTGGTCGAGACCGACGACGCCCTGCTCATCTTGCCGCGTTCGCGCAGCCAAGACGTGCGCGCCGTGGTCGACGAGCTGAAGAAGCGCGGCCAAGACGAGAAGCTCTGAGTCGGCGGCGCTCTGGGCCAGCTGCAGGGTCAGCGCTCGTCGGGGCGCGTTCGACCACGCATTCGTGACCGGGCCCAAGCGAGGCAAGCGAGGGCTACCAGGGCGCCGGCGAATCGGTTCGCCGTCACGCCTTGGGTGCCAAAGGGGCCACAGGCGCCGCAGCCTCGGGCGGGTGCCTGGGGCGTTGTTTCCGCGGCCTGCGGCGTTGGCCCTTCGGGCTTGGTGGGGCTGGAAGCTTCCGCGGCCTGCGGCGTTGGCCCTTCGGGCTTGGTGGGGCTGGAGCTTCCCGCGGTCTCCGGTGCGGGCTGCTTCAGGATGGCCTGCAGCCGACGATCGGCGCGTTCGTCCTCCTCGCGGTTGGCGGCGTTCGCTGCTGGAACATCGATCGGATCGCTGGCTTCACCTGGAAATTCGAGCGTGGCGAGGTAGCGGAGGATCGACCGATCGATCGAGGTGATCCACGAGACATCGAAGTCGGCACGCGGTCGTAGCCCGCGACGATACACGCGCTCTTCGTCGGAGTAGGGCGCCTTCTCCACCCGCCAGTCGAACGGGTTGCCGTAGAAGTACTTGGCCAGCTGAGGGTTCACGAACGGGTAGCCGCTCAGGGCATAGATCAAGTTCACACACATGCGGCGCTGCTTGGCCGTATCGGGAGCCACGGGGGAAGACGGGCACTCGTCCTCGGCGCGCACTCCGCTGCGGCTGAGGCGGTCCGCTCCCAGATCGACCGGCCCCCACACCGAATGCTGAAACGTCGCGCCGATCCCGCGCGGCGGAACCCAGTCGGTGGCTTCGAATTCGAGTTCCCAGTGGGCGGGTTCTGCGCCCCGCTCGACCCAGCGCGGCTTCCCCCAACGGTCGACCCAGACGGTGTGCGTCGCGGGCGGGAGCATGACGCGGAAGCGCGCCTTGCCGATCTTTCCGGCCCAGCCGCGGCCCGTCTGGGTCACGTAGTCGACCGAGTCGATGAACGACAGATTGGAGCCCATGAAGACGTCGTAAGAGTGGCGGATGCTGGTCGTTTGCCCGGGTGGGAAGCGCGCGTCGAACAACCAGACCTTGCCCAAGAAGGGCCATGAGCTGGGGCTTCGCGAGCGTGCCCAGACGATGCTGGGCGGGCTTGCCGTCCACCGTGGTCGTGAGACCCCAGAACGACTGCTCGGCGCAGTCGTCGTCGCTCGTCTTCGGATCGCAGGCAAACTCGGGGAAGCCGACCTGAAGCGTGAGATCCTCGTTCGTGGGGTTCTCGAAGAGGTAGTCGGCGACGACGCGGACTCGTCCGTCCACGTAGCGCATCACGATGTCCTCGGAGGCCATGCGTACCCGCGTCTCCTGGAGCGGGACCAGATCCGCTCCCGAGCCCCCCAAGATGAAATCGTTGGCGCGGCTCGCCGTCGCCGAGAGGACGAGCAGGAGCGAAGTGCCGAACGCTCCCAGTCGCCAGCGGCCGCGCCGCGAGCCGCTGCATCCACGCTCCGCCCGGTCCCGCTCGTCCATATCCGTTGGACTAGAGCACATCCGTCCAGAGATGGGCTCTCGGGAGCAAGCCAAGCGACTCGAACGGAGTCGGGAGAAATCGGGGGCGGGTCGCGCGGGTTGGGCTGACCATGCAGCCCCAAATGGCTGCGTTTGACACGCGCCAGCCCTTGCTCCAATCTACAACCAAATGGTTGTACGTATTGCCGACGACGAGTTGAACCAGGTCCTGCGGGCCCTGGCCGACACGACGCGCCGCGACATCTTGCGGCGCACCGTCCAAGGCAAGATCTCGGTGAGCGAACTCGCCGAGGAGTACGCGATGTCGTTCGCGGCCGTGCAGAAGCACGTTGCCGTACTCGAGCGGGCCGGGCTCGTCGGCAAGGACAGCATCGGTCGCGAGCGGCTCGTCACGGCCAACCCAGCGCAGATTGCGCGCGCTCGCGCGGCGCTCGAGCGGCTCGAAGAGCTGTGGAGGCACCGCTTGGAAGCGCTCGACTCGATTTTGCTCGAACCCAAGGAGTAGTCATGCCCATTCTATCCATCACGCCCGATCCGAAGAATCTGACGCTCACCGCCATTGGCGAGTACCCCGTGCCCGTGGAGCGACTGTGGGAGGTCTGGACGGATCCCCGACAGCTGGAGCGAATCTGGGGCCCGCCGCAGTGGCCCGCGACGTTCGTCGAGCACGACTTTCGCGTCGGCGGCCAAGCCAGCTACTACATGACCGGTCCGCTCGGAGAGAAGGCGCAGGGATACTGGCGCTTTCAGGCGATCGAAAAGCACAGGCGCATGGTCGTGGCCGACGGCTTCGCCGACG
>DATIDO010000344.1:0-4887 GCA_035456245.1 Polyangiaceae bacterium | reverse complement strand
GCTACGGCTGCGAGGATGCGTTCTCGTGGCCCGATACGGCGCACCAATCCTGGCTGGTGCTTCGCGCACTGGTGCCGGCCACGCGCGGCCTGGCGGCTTGCTTCGGCGTGGTGCTCCCTTTCGATGGTCGCCTGTTCAACGCGGTGGCGCTGGTGGTCGACGGTGTGCTCCTGGGCCTGGCCGTGAAGCGTCACCTCGCCGGCGATGGCCTCCACTACGAACCTCGTTGGTTCAGCGGCTGGCCCGCTGGAACGCACGCCGAGCTGGAGTTCGATGGTCGGCTCGTACCCATCGGGGACTTGGTCTTCGAATTGGGCGGCGTGAAGCTCGGCTTCGAGATCTGCGAGGACGCGTGGGTCCCCGAGCGTCCCGGTCACGAGCTGCTCCTGGCCGACGTGGACGTGGTGCTCAACCCGAGCGCCAGCCATTTTGCCTTCGGAAAGCACGAGAAACGGCAACGTCTGGTCGCCGAAGGCGCGCGGAAGTTCGGGGCGGCCTACGTGTACGCGAACCTGCTCGGCAACGAGGCGGGACGCGCCATCTACGACGGCGACGCCTGGATGGCGACGCGCGGCGAGCTGCGGATCGAGGGTCGACGCTTCTCGTTCGCGCCGTTCGTCGTCACCTGTGGAGTGATCGACGTGGAGGCCGAGCGGTCGATTCGCGCGGGGCTGCGCGCCGAACGGACGAACCACCTGCCGCCGCGCCCGGTCGTGCGCAGCGCGTTCCGCTTGGACGACGCGGAGCCAGGAGGCCTGGACGAAGCGCGCGAGCAGGAGCTCTCCGCGCCCGGCACGGTCGGTGGCCCTCGAGACAAAGCCGAGGCCTTCGGCGCGGCGGTCGCGCTCGGTCTACGCGACTACCTGGCCAAGTCGCGCTCACGTGGCTGTGTGGTGTCGCTGAGCGGCGGGGCCGACTCGGCCGCTTGCGCGGTGCTGGTGCGCACGATGGTGCGGCTGGGCGTGGAAGAGCTGGGCTTCGAGGCTTTTCGCAGCTCGGTCCTGCCGGGTTGGACGGGGGGCGAGCAGGGGTTGCCGACCAACGAGGCGGCGCTCGTTCGGCAGCTGCTCGTCACGGTTTATCAGGCGACGGACAACAGCTCGGAGATCACGCGCTCTGCGGCCGCCGGCTTGGCGCGCGAGCTGGGCAGCGAGCACCACGAGTGGAACGTGCAGCAGCTGGTCGATGGCTATCGCCAGCGGGTCGAAGCGGCGACGGGCACGACGCTGCAGTGGGCCGAGCACGATCTGACGCTGCAGAACATCCAGGCACGCGCGAGAGCGCCGGGTGTCTGGATGCTGGCCAACCTGCGCGGGGCGTTGCTCCTGGCGACCAGCAATCGCAGCGAAGCTGCCGTCGGCTATGCGACGATGGACGGCGACACGGCGGGCGGTCTCAGCCCTCTGGCTGGTATCGACAAGGCCTACCTGCGTCGCTGGCTGGAGCGGGTGGAGAGTCATGGGCTGCTGGCGCTGCCTCCCTTGGTCGCGCTCGGCGCGGTGAACCGTCAGGCGCCGACGGCCGAGCTGCGCCCGCTCGAGCGCACTCAGACCGACGAGGCGGATCTCATGCCGTACGAGGTGCTGGACCGCATCGAGCGCGCTCTGGTGCTGGAGCGGCTGGCCCCACGCGAAATTCTGGCCACGCTGGTCGGCGAGTTCCCGCAGTGGTCCGAGAAGGAGCTGTTCGGCTGGTGCCAGCGCTTCTACGCGTTGTTCACGCGGAACCAATGGAAGCGTGAGCGCTACGCCCCGAGCTTCCACCTGGACGACGCGAACCTGGATCCGAAGACCTGGCTTCGCTTCCCCATCCTGTCGGGTGGTTTCACGCGGGAGCTGCGGGAGTTGGAGCAGGAGCTGAAACGCTCGGGCGACTGAGCTGCAGAGCCGCTGAGCTGCAGCTGCAGAGCCGCAGAGCCGCAGAGCTGCTGAGCCGCTGAGCCGCTGAGCTGCAGAGCTGCAGAGCTGCAGAGCCGCTGCGCTGCAAAGTGTGATTCGAGTCAGCTCCCCCGAAAGCGGGGGGCTCGCTTTTCCGTGAAGGCCGCGACGCCTTCCTGGAAGTCGGCCGAGCGCAAGAGCTCCAGTTGCCCCTGACGCTCGCGCGCCAACGCTCGCTCCAAGGCGTCCCGCTCACCTTGGCGGAGCGCCTGCTTGATGTTGCGTACGGCCAAGGGCGCTGCCGCGGCCAAGCGAGCCGCGAGCGCTCCGGTGAACTCCTGCAATTCTTCGGGAGCGACGACGTGGTTGGCCAAGCCCAGGCGTTCGCAGCTCGCGGCATCGAGCCGCTCCGGCAAGGTCATCAGCTCGAAGGCGCGACTGCGGCCGACCAGTCGGGTGAGCGTGTGGGTGCCACCACCATCGGGCATCAGCCCCAGGCGGACGAAGCCATGGTCGATGTAGCCGCGGCTGGAGAGGACCCGCAGATCGCAGCTCAGGGCCAAGTCGGCACCGAAGCCGACAGCTGGACCGTCGACGGCGGCGACGACCGGAACGGGGCAACCCGCCACGGCGTGAATCAGCCGATGGAAATCGTCGAGCCTCGACTCCAGATCATGGGAGCCCGCCCGGCTCAGCAGTTCCAGATCGGCCCCGGCGCAGAACGCACCGCCACTGCCGGCCAGGACGAGGACCCGGCAGTCGGGATCGCGACTGGCCCGCTCGACCTGAGTGGTCAGGGCGTGCAGTAGGGGCAGATCGAGTGCGTTCTTCCGGGCAGGACGATCGAGGGTCAGCCAGCGGACGGAATCTCGTTCGTCGATGACGAGTCCCTGCGGAGAGGTGCCGGCGGCCATGGGCTCATCTTGGCGCCGGGGCCAGCCGCCCGCCATCCCATGCCCCAGCGGGCTCCGGGGAAGGGGGGTGTGCCACCTTCCTTTCGCACCCACCGGGAAAGTGGCCCAGGAGAGGGAAGGTGGGCAGTCTGGCCCCGTACGAATCCATCGATAGGCTAACGGCCGGGGGATCTCCCCGCGCCGCCCAGCTCTCGGACTGCGCTCAGGTTGCCATGAAGCATTTCTTCTCGCTCTTCGTTTTGCCCCGCTCGGCGGCCCCTTCCAGCTCGACGCGCGCATTCGCACGGATCCGTCTGGGAGCTCTGCTCGCGTTCGTATTGCTGACGGCCAGCGTCGCCTGGGCCGGCAACTACGCTTACGTCGCTCACCACGTGACGAAGAAGAGCCCGGAGCACGTGATCTCGGTCCTGACGTCCTACGGCAACGTCTGCAACCAGGGGTGCAAGTACTACGGTCCCGACGTGAAGGAGTTCATCCAGATCTCCCACAAGAAGACCGCCACCAGCTGGTACACCTGGACCTGGGTGAGCACGACGCTGCGCGACGTGAAGTACTTCAACAAGGTGACTCAGACGACCAAGCCCGACGGCACCATCCTGATGGTGACGCGCCTGCTCGACGAGTCCGACAAGGCCTTGGTCGACGAGCTGGTCAAGGCGACCGGCAAGCCGCACGGCCCCGCCTTCGACTCCGGTAAGACCGTGTTCGTCATTCGCAAGCAGGACGACGGTACGACCAAGGTCACGCAGGACATGAGCATGACCGCCAGCGGCATGATCGACATGTTCGGCGACAAGATCCGCGAAGGCATGAAGGCCGGCGCGGCCGCGACCTTCAAGAACATCGAGCAGTGAGGGCAGGCGCCGCGCTCGGGAACCCGGCGCGGCGTTCGGTCGCGCTCAGGAACCCAGCGCGGCGTCGACGATCTGGCTCGCCTCCGCCTGGATGCGCTTCAGGTGCTCGGCACCCGTGAACGACTCGGCGTAGATCTTGTAGACGTCTTCGGTGCCGCTGGGGCGCGCCGCGAACCAGCCGTTCTCGGTGACCACCTTGAGTCCGCCGATGCTGGCGCCGTTGCCGGGGGCCGAGGTCAGCTTGGCCAGGATGGGTTCACCGGCCAGCTCGCTGGCCGCGACCTTCTCGGGCGAGAGCTTGCCGAGGGCGGCCTTTTGCGCCGGCGTGGCCGGTGCGTCGAGGCGCTCGTAGATGGGGCTGCCGAAGCGCGCTTCCAGCTCGCCGTACAGCACGCCGGGATCCTTGCCGCTCTTGGCCGTGATCTCGGCTGCCAACAGATCGAGCAAGATGCCGTCCTTGTCGGTGCTCCAGCTGCGTCCGTCACGACGCAGGAACGAGGCCCCGGCGCTCTCTTCCCCACCGAAGCCGAGCGAGCCATCGGAGAGACCGTCGACGAACCACTTGAAGCCCACCGGCACCTCGACCAGGCGCCGCCCCAGCGACTTGGCCACGCGATCGATCATGCTGCTCGACACTGCCGTCTTGCCGATGCCGGCGGCGCCCCAACCCGGGCGATTCTGGAACAGGTACTCGATGGCCACGGCCAGGAAGTGGTTCGGGTTCAGCAGGCCCCGACTCTTGGTGACGATGCCGTGGCGGTCGAAGTCCGTGTCGTTGCCGAAGGCGATGTCGAACTTGTCCTTCAGCGCGATCAGCCCAGCCATGGCGAAGCGGCTGGAGCAATCCATGCGGATCTTGCCGTCCTTGTCGACGTGCATGAACGAGAAGGTCGGATCGACCACGTCGCTCACGATCTCCAGGTTCGTCAGCCCGTAGCGCTCGGCGATGGGGGCCCAGTAGGCCACGCCGGCGCCACCCAGCGGATCGGCGCCGATGTGCAGACCGGAGGCGCGGATGGCCTCCATGTCGACCACGTCCCCGAGCTGGCTCACGTACGGCGTCACGAAATCGAAGGCGATGGTCGTGGCCGCGGCGCGAGCGCGCTCGAGCGGGATTCGCTTCACGTCCTTCAGTCCACCTCGGATGATCTCGTTGGCGCGCTTCTGGATGGGCCCGGTCACCTCACCGCCGGCTGGGCCGCCGTTCGGCGGGTTGTACTTGAAACCGCCGTCCCGGGGCGG
>DATIDO010000343.1:0-3567 GCA_035456245.1 Polyangiaceae bacterium | reverse complement strand
AAGCGCGCGGTGGAGCGGGCTGGCGTGCTCGAATACCTGCCGCTCGATCCGGGCTCGGCGCCCATCGTCGGGCTACGACGCTTTCGGGATTGGTTGGAGAAGCGCCGGGTGGCGTTCACCGAGCCGGTGCGGGCCAAGCAGCTCGGTTTGCCTTCGCCGCGCGGGGTCCTGCTCACGGGCGTCCAGGGGTGTGGCAAGAGCCTGTCGGCCAAGGCGCTCTCCGCCAGCTTTCGCCTGCCGCTCCTGCGGCTCGATCCGGGGACGCTGTTTCGCAAGTACGTGGGCGAGAGCGAACAGAACCTGCGCCGCGCGTTGGCCACGGCCGAGCAGGTCGCGCCGTGCATCCTGTGGATCGACGAGATCGAGAAGGTCTTCGCCAACCCGGGCGATTCGGACGGCGGCACCGGACGCCGCATGTTCGGCAGCTTCCTGACTTGGCTCCAGGAAAAGGACGCCTCCGTCTTCGTCTTCGCCACGGCCAACGACATCTCGGGGCTTCCGCCCGAGCTCCTGCGCAAGGGGCGTTTCGACGAGATCTTCTTCGTCGACTTGCCGAACGCGGAGCTGCGTGAGCACGTGTTCGCGCTGCATCTGGCGCGCCGGGAGCAGCCGCCCGATGCGTTCGACTTGGCGGCGCTGGCCGAGGCGACCGAGGGTTTTTCGGGCGCCGAGATCGAGCAGGTGGTGGTGGCCGGCGCCTACAGCGCTTTTGCTCGGGCCAGCGGCCTGACCAGTGAAATCCTGCTCGACGAGGCGCGCCTCACCCGGCCGCTTTCGGTCACCATGGCCGAGAAGATCGGGGCCCTGCGAGCCTGGGCGCGCGGGCGGGCCATCCCCGCGGACGACGAGTGACGACGCGAGTGACGAGACGAGTGACGACATGACGGACGACGAGCGTTCGACGACGGCCAGGCTGAGCGTGTGCTTCGTGTGCCTGGGCAACATTTGCCGCTCTCCGACGGCGGAGGGCGTGTTCCTGCGGCAGCTGGCAGCCAGCCCGTGGCAGGGGCGCGTCGACGTGGACAGCGCCGGGACGGCCTCGTACCACGTGGGCTCGCGAGCGGACGCGCGTTCGCGGGCGCACGCCGAGCGTCGGGGCTACCGACTGGAGAGCCGCGCGCGGCAATTCGAGGCAGGCGATCTGGAGCGCTTCGACTACGTGCTCTGCATGGACGAGGCCAACCTGCGCGACGTCCGCGCGCTCGGTACTGCGGGCCGTGCTCGCGTGGGCCTGTTCCGTGAGTTCGACGCCAGCGCGCCGGCAGGCTCGAGTGTCCCCGATCCGTACTACGGCGGGGACGCCGGCTTCGAAGAAGTGTTGGATCAGTGCGAGCGCGCCGCGGCTGGTTTGCTGCGCGAGCTCGGCCAGCGGCTCGACCAGCGCTCATGAACCTCGAGCTCGCGGCGCCGGCGTACGCTCTCGAAGCGAGCACTGTCGAAAGCAGCCTCGAAGCGAGCCCTCTCGAAGCGAGCACTGTCGATCAACAGGCACCCACCCCCTCGCGGCCGCCCCTCGACCGTCACCCGCGGCTGCGCCTCTCGTGGCTGGTGCTGCAGGCCATTCCCAGTCCCGGCATCGCCGTGGGCGACCGTGGGGCGCACGGTTCGTTGTCGTGGCAGGTGACGCCGCTGCTCTATTCCTGGGCGCTCGATCCTCGGCTGTCGCGCTTCCGCACCTTCGTGGTCGAGCCGCTGGTTCGGCAAGCGGGCAGCATCGAGCTGTTCGTGTCGCCCGAGTGGGTGGGGCGCGGACTCGATTGGACGAACCTCGGCTTCCGCGCCGGAGCGCGCGCCTACTTTCCGATCACCGAGCGGGGTGACGGGCTCTCCTGGTCGTTGGGCGCGTCCTTGGCGTGGTTCGACGACGCCCAGAGTCCGAGCTTGGACGTCGGCATTTACACCCTGTTCGGCGGACTCGGTCTGCTGGCGAGCGCGACGCCCTGGTTCGCGGACGGCTGGGCCCAGCTCTCGCTGCGCGTGCGCTATTTTTGAGGGGAGGAACAGCATGCGCCATCTCCTCCGCCGTCTCCTCCTGCCCGGACTCCTGCTGCTGGCGACGACCGCCTGCTCCGAGCTGAAGCTGTTCGGGGCGTTCTTCTCCGGTTCGATCGACCAATTGGGGCGCGACGTCCGCCCGGTCGCGAACAAGCCGACCCAGCCGCGGCGCCCCGAAGCGCGCCTGGCGGCGCTCTGGGTGGGCCACGCCACCGCGCTCCTGCAGCTCGACGACAAGTTCGTGCTCACCGATCCCGTCTTCACCGACACCGTGGGCACGCTGTCCAAGCGCTTCGTCGAGCCGGGCATCGACGTCGAGAACCTACCGAGGCTCGATGCCGTGCTGGTCTCGCACCTGCACTTCGACCACCTGTCGCTGGGCAGCCTGGATCTGCTCGAAGGCAAGTACAGCCAGCTGGTCCTGCCCCAGGGCGGGCTGGTGTACGTGCCCAGCTCCCCGGTCGAGCCCGTCGAGCTGGCGACCTGGGAGTCCGTCGAGCTGGACGGGCTGCGCATCACCGCCACGCCGGTCGAGCACGTGGGCTTCCGCTACGGCGGCGACGCCTCCTGGATGACCCAGAGCTTCACCGGCTACGTCATCGAGTACGCCGGCCTCACGGTCTACTTCGGCGGAGACACCGCGCGCTCGGACTGGATGTTCCACGCCACGGGTAGGCGTTTTCCGCGCATCGACTTGGCGCTGCTGCCGATCGCGCCCATTCACCCGCGCGACTTCATGTGCCACACCCACGTCGATCCAGCCGAGGCGCTCGACCTGTTCCGTGACCTCGGCGCTCGCTACATGATGGCCGTCCACTACGACACCTTCTTCAACTCGCTCGACGAGTTCGGCGAGGCGCCCCGCACGCTGCGCGCGCTACTTCCGGCCCGTGGCTTGACCGAAAATGACGTCGCCATCCTGGAGCCGGGCGGGCAACGTGTTTTCATCGGGAGACCGTGAGCGACTTCGTCGGCCGATCGCGCGAGAACTGGCAGGGGCCCGCCGGCTACCAGCACATCCTGGGCTTGGCCTTGCCGATGCTGGTCAGCATGGGCGCGTTCTCGTTCATGCAGGCGATGAACCGCGTGTTTTTGAGTTGGCTCTCGCCGGCCGCGCTGGCGGCGTCGGGGCCGGCCTCGGGTCTGACCTGGGCGATCTTCTGCGTGTTCATGGGCACGGCCCTCTACACCTCCACCTTCGTGGCGCAGTACCACGGTGCCGGACAGGCCGAGCGCGTGGGCAAGGCGCTGTGGGCGGGCGTCACGGTGGCGTGGCTGGGCCAGCTGCTGGTGGGGGGCGCGAGCTTCTTCGCCGACGACTTGTTCGCCTTGGTCGGTCACGACGCGGACGTGCGCGCGCTCGAGATCGAGTACTTCCGCATCTCCTGTTGGGGCGTGGGGGCGATGGCCAGCGGCTCCGTGCTCGGCTCCTTCTACTCGGCGCGCGGTCAGACGCGGCCGATGATGTGGATCGGTGTGTCGATGGCGGCGCTCAACGTGCTGCTCGACTGGCTGTTGGTCTTCGGTCACTGGGGTTTGCCGCGGCTCGGCATGGCGGGGGCGGCATGGGCG
>DATIDO010000342.1:0-14994 GCA_035456245.1 Polyangiaceae bacterium | reverse complement strand
CCCGCGCCGTCGTCGACGCTGCCGTTGCCGCCGCCGCCGGCTGGCAGGGCTCCCGATGCCGAGCGGCGCGTCGTCGCCGGGCCGAGCCTGGACGGGGCGTTGGTAGCGAACGATGGCGAGGCGGCGAGCCTGGCCAAGGTGGCGCCGGCGCGGGAGCGCACGGGCGAGGTCGACGCGACTCACGGCGGCCCGGGCGTGGCTCGCAGCAGTTCGGGCTCGAGGCTGGTCGAGGCCAGCTGGGACCAAGTCAACGCAGCGCTGCGCCGGGGGGATCGCGCTCTCGCGGAGGATCTCTTGGAGCGGTTGGCGGCGCGGCCTGGTGAAGGTGACGCGGCACGGCTGTCGCTCGCCCAGCTGCGCTTCGGTCGTGGAGACAGCGCGGGCGCCAAGCGCCTCGTCGAGGTCCTGTCGCGCTCGAGTGCGGATCCGGTGGTGCGTGAGCGCGCGCTGTCTTTGCTCATGAAGATCGAGATGGCACGAGCCGCTGCCCCATGACGAAAGGGCGAGTCTTGGCCCGACTCTTCGGGAGTGTGGTCTGCGCCGGCTTGCTTGCGTGCTCGGTCGAACGCATCGAATGGCGCGATGCGGGCGATGCCGGCGATGCGGGCGATGCGCGCGATGCGGGCGAATCGACAGGTGGAACGGCGGTGCAGGGGAGCCCGACGGGGCCGACGGCGAGCGGCGGCGATGGTGGGGCGGGCGGCGCGGGCGGCGCGGCGCCCTAGAACGCACGCTCTAGGGCGCCCCAGCCAAGAATCCGAGACCGTCGTGCAGAGCGTGCCAGACGGCAGCGACGCGGGGGACGCGTCGCAAGCTGCGCGGCGTGACGAGCCACAGCTCGAGCTCTGGGCCTCTCGGCACCCCTTCCAGCTCGACCAATTGGGGATCCATCGCGAGCGCGCTGCGCGCCATCAGTGACGCGCCGAGCCCGGCGCGAACGGCCTCGATCTGGCCCACGTAGCTGGAGACGACGAAGCGAGGCGGCTGGGGCAGGTGATGCGCGAGCCAGTCGTTTTCCAGCGCGGGTAGGTGCCCCAGCGAGACCCCAATCAGTGGGAGCCGGGCGAGCTCCGTGCCCAGCCATCTTCTGTGGGCGATGAGCGCGGTGGGGAGGGTGACGACGCGGGCGGTGACCAAGTCACCCGAGGTAGGCCGAAAGAAGCGCAGGGCGAGATCGGCCTCACGGTGTCCCAGATCGGCGACTTCGTAGCTGGTGAGCAGCTGGATCGAGAGGCGCGGGTGCAGCTCCGCCAATCGTGGAAGCACGCGAGGGATCACGCCGTAGACCGCGATCGATTCGGTGAGCGCCAGGCGCACGAGCCCTTCGGCTTCGCGCTCGTGCCCACTGATCCGCTGCATCAGCTCGTCGGCGTGGGCCTCCATGCCCTCGGCGTGTCGCTTCATCTCGGCGCCGAGGGCGGTGAGCGCCGTGCCACTCGGCAGGCGATCGAAGACGGCCGTGCCGAGGCGCTCCTCGAAGGCTGCCATCCGCCGGCTGACGGTCGACTGTTCGAGCCCCAGCTTGCGCCCGGCGGCCGAGAACGATCCGGTGCGGGCTACTTCGAGGAAGAGCCGGAGATCGGCCCAATCCGGGCTGGGGAGGGGACCGGTTGTCTCGTTGCCCATGCGCATTTGCATATCTGCCATGCCTTCGCGTGTCTACCGGTGTCCTGGCGCATCCCGACAATGGAAGCCATGCACCTCGTCATTCTCGCCCACCCCACTCCCGACAGCTTCAGCGATGCGCTGGCGCACGCTTACGCAGCCGGTCTGCGCAGGGCCGGCGCCCAAGTGGAGCTGCTCGTGCTTCGGGATCTGAGGTTCGACCCCATCCTCCGAGCAGGCTTCGGCCCAGGGCAGGAGCTCGAGCCCGATCTGCGTCGTGCTCAGCTGGCCATCGAGCGAGCCGAACACGTGGCTTGGTTCTTCCCGACGTGGTGGGCGGGCCCGCCGGCTTTGCTCAAGGGCTTCATCGATCGCGCGTTTCTGCCTGGGTGGGCGTTTCGCTACCGGATCCGCGGCGAGCTACCGGACCAACTACTGAAGGGGCGAGCCGCGCGGGTGGTGACGACGATGGATAGCCCCGGCTGGTGGTACCGACTCTGGCACCGTCGCTCGGTGCATGCGTCCCTGGTGAACGCGACGTTGCGATTCGTGGGCATCGGCCCCATTCACGAGACGACCTTCTATTCGCAGCGGGCGCGCAAGCCGGACGAACGCCGTGGTTGGCTGGCCCAGATGGAACGGATCGGTGAACGGGACGGTCGTCCGCGCGGCCGGCGAACCGCGCCGGCTGGGTCCTTGCTGGAGCCGAACAGCTGAAAAGTTTCCCGGCGCAGTGCTCCGGCGCTTAGAGAAGCGTATGGTGATGTCGAACCTAGCCCGAGTCGCTCCCGTGCTGCCGATCGTCCTGGTCCCTCATCCCCACGTCCGGGTGGACAAGAAGGTCCTGGGCGGTAGCCCGCACGTCGCGGGCTCGCGGGTGCCGGTGCGTCGACTCTACGCCTTCTATCGGAGTGGCGCGTCGGTCGAGAAGATCCTCAAGCGCTACCCGCAGCTGTCGCCGGCGAAGGTCTTCGATGCGCTGGCCTTCGCGCTCGACAACGCCGAGGTGATGGAAGCCGACATGGAGCGTGAGGCCGAGCTGCTCGAGCTGCGCGACGGCAAGCGCAAGGCCATCCCGGGCCTGCGGCAGGTCGAGTTCCATTTCGACGAGTCGGCCGAGAACGACGACGAAGGCTGAGCCAACGGAGGGCAAGGACCGAGCTGATGGCTCGGACCGAGCTGGACGGCTCAGGCCAGATCGCGCACGGCCATGGCATGCAGCTCGGCCAGCAGGGTAGCCAAAGCCTTGGGATCGGGGCCTTCGGCCATCAAGCGCAGCTTGGGCTCGGTGCCGCTCCAGCGCACCAACACGCGGCCGCGCTTGCCCAGCTTCTTTTCCGCCTTGTCGATACCGGAGCGCAGCAGCGGCATCTGCTCGATGGGCAGGCGCCGCGACATCGTCTTGCTTTCGAGCACCTGAGGCACGCGCTGCATGATACGGGCGAGCTCCGAGCACGACTTGCCTTCACGCGCCAGCGTGGCGAGCACCTGCAACGCCGCCACCGTGCCGTCGCCCGTCGTGGCGTGATCGAGAAAGACCAGGTGGCCGCTCTGTTCCCCGCCGAAGTTCAGCTTGTGCTTGCGCATGGCCTCGACCACGTAGCGATCGCCCACCGCCGTGCGCAGCAGCTTGCCGCCGATGCGCTCCAGGGCGTGCTCCAGTCCCATGTTGCTCATCACCGTGGCCACCACGGTCTTCTTGGCCAGCTGACGCTCCTGGATCATGCGCGATGCGCACAACGCCATCACCGCGTCGCCGTCGACGATCTCGCCCTTTTCGTCCACCAGGATCAGGCGATCGGCGTCACCGTCCAGCGCGATGCCGAGGTGCGCTTTGTGTCGCAGCACCTCCTTTTGCACGTGGTGCGGGTGCAGGGCGCCGCAGTCCTTGTTGATGTTGACGCCGTTGGGCCGCACGCCGAGCGAGATCACCTCGGCGCCGAGCTCCTCGAACACGCGCGGTGCCGTCTTGTAGGCGGCGCCGTGGGCTGCATCGACCACCACCTTGAGGCCGTCCAGGGTCAGATCGGACGGGAAGGTGTTCTTGGCGAAGACGATGTAGCGCCCTGCAGCGTCGTCGAGGCGCACGGCGTTGCCGATGGCAGCACCGGTCGGCCCCTTGTCGAGCGTGTCACTCTCCAGCAGCGCCTCGATGGCGGCCTCTTCTTCATCGGGCAGCTTGAAGCCATCGTGCCCGAAGAACTTGATGCCGTTGTCACCGAACGGGTTGTGGCTGGCGCTGATCACGACGCCAGCGTCGGCACGCATGGTGTGCGTCAGGTTGGCGACGGCCGGTGTCGGCACCGGTCCGCACAGCAGCACCCGGCCGCCCATGGCGCAGATACCGGCCGCGATCGCTTGCTCCAGCATGTAGCAGGAGAGGCGAGTGTCCTTGCCGATGACGATGCGCGGGCTCTTGCGACCTCGCTTGCGGGCCACGAAGGTGATGGCGCGGCCCAAGCGGAGCGCCAGCTCCGGGGTCATCGGGGCCACGTTGGCGCGACCGCGCACGCCGTCCGTTCCGAAAAGCTTCCTGTTGCTCATGTCGAAGGCAGAGTCGGGGGTGATCCGGGGGTAAATCAGTCGCGGAAGTTCTTGAACTGCAGGGACAACTCGAGGTCGTCGGCCTTGCCACGCAAGAACGAGATGACCTCCTGCAGGTCGTCCTTCTTCTTGCCGGTCACGCGCACGCTGTCCTCGACGATCGAGGCCTGCACCTTGTAGCCGCCGTCCTTGATGGCCTTCACCACCTGCTTGGCCTTGTCGGTGGGGATGCCTTCTTTGATGGCGATGGCCATCTTGCGGGCGGCCTGACCGCTGTGCTCGACCTTGCCGGGGTCGAAATGCCGCAGGCTCACGTTGCGGCGGGCCAGCTTGCCGACCATGAGATCCCAGGCTGCCAGCACGCGATCTTCGCTGTTGGCGCGCACCTGCACGTTGTCACCCACCAGCTCGATGCTGGCGTCGGCACCCTTGAAGTCGTAGCGCTGCGCCAGCTCCTTCTCCGCCTGGTTGAAGGCGTTCTTGACCTCGGAACGATCGACCTCGGAAACCACGTCGAAGGACGGCATGTTCTTTTCTTTCGCTGGTGGGCGGCGGCAACCTCGCGGGCGGCGCGGTGGGCGCCGACTGGCAGTGGAAAGACCGCCAGGGAAGCTGCAGGAGAAGTGGGTACGGGAAGCTCAGAGTGCGACGGCTGGATCGCGCGGAAGGTCGAGCAGCAGGGCGCGGGCCGCACCGACCAGGAAGGTCGAGCCCGTCACCACCACCACGCCCTCACTGCCGACGATCTGGCGAGCCCTGCGCAGGGCCGTCTCCACGTCCGGGACCACCTCGCCAGGTAGAACCTCGGCGTAGCGCGCGGGATCCTCCGCCTTGTCGATGGGGGGCGCGACGTAGACGCGATGCGCAGCAGCCGTCTCGAGCCGCTGCAGCATGGCGCGGTAGTTCTTGCCCTTCACCGTGCCGAACACGAGCGCGATGTTCCGCCGCGATTCGACGTCCAGCAGGCTCGGATCGAGCGAGTGGGCCAGCGTGACTGCCCCGTCGGGGTTGTGGGCACAGTCGAGCAGGGTGAGCTCTTTGCGGTTCCGATGCAGCAGCTCGTTGCGACCGGGCCAATCCATGGTCTCCACGCCGCGGGCGATCTCGTCGGGGCTGAGTCCCAACGTACGACCGGCGGTGACGGCCACGGCCAGGTTGGTACCGATCATGGACAATCGCGGGTAGGCCAACGGAGCGCCCGCGATGGGTTCGGGGCTGCCCAGCGGGACCAGCTGCGCGCCGATCTCGGCGCAGCGGTCGCGCACCACGTTCATGGCCTCGGGGTGCAGGCGACCGACGATCACCTTGCTGCCCTTCTTGATGATGGCGGCCTTTTCCAGGGCGATCTTGGTGAGGGTGTCGCCCAGCTCTTCGACGTGATCGAAGGCCACGCGGGTGATGATGGCCAGCTCGGGCGCGGGGATGACGTTGGTCGCGTCCAGGCGGCCACCCAGGCCGACCTCGAGCACGGCGCGCTCCACCTTGGCCTCGCGGAAGGCCAGAAATGCAGCCAGCGTGGTGGTCTCGAAGAACGTGAGCTCGGGTGCTCCGTCCAGCACGCGGACCAGCAGGTCGGCCAGCGTGTCGTCGGCGACGGGCTGACCATCGATGCGGATGCGCTCGGCGAAGCGCACCAGGTGGGGGCTCGTGTACAGGCCCACGCGCTTGCCGGCGGCGCGGTGCATCGAGCTGAGGAAGGCAGAGACCGTCCCCTTGCCGTTCGTCCCGGCGACGTGCACGGCGCGGAAAGCGCGCTCGGGGTTGCCGAAGCGAGCGCAGGCAGCCTCCATGGCCCCCAACTCGAGTCGACGACCGCGACCCGTCAGCGCGTACAGACGGGCCAGCGCGGACTGGTAGTCAGCCATGGCGGGTGCTCGTTCCTCGGTCCGAGGGGCGAGCCCCACCGTCGAGCATGCGCAGGATGTTGGAAATGCGAGCCTTCATCTGGCCGCGCGGCACGATGGTGTCGACCATGCCGTGCTCGAGTAGGAACTCGGAGCGCTGGAAGCCTTCCGGCAGCTTCTGACGGATGGTGCCCTCGATCACGCGGGGGCCGGCGAAGCCGATCAGCGCGCCGGGCTCGACTACGTTCACGTCGCCCAAAAAGGCCGTGCTGGCCGCCACGCCGCCCGTGGTCGGATGCAGGCAGACGCTGATGTAAGGCTTGCGCACCGCGCGGAAGCGTCGCAAGGCGCTGACCGACTTGGCCATCTGCATGAGGGACAGAATGCCCTCCTGCATGCGCGCGCCACCCGAGGCGTGCATCAAGATCACCGGGATGCGCTCGGCGGTCGCGCGCTCGAACAGGCGGGTGATGCGCTCACCGACCACGGAGCCCATCGAGCCACCCATGAACTTGAACACGAACAACCCGTAGGCAACCGTTCGGCCATCCATCGAGCCTCGACCAATCTCGATGCCCTCGTTGCCCGAGGTCTTCTCCTGTGCTGCCCGGATTCGCTCCTGGTAACTTTTGCCGTCGAAGAACTGCAGAGGATCGGCTGGCGAGATGTGCTGGTCCCACATTTCCAGCTTGCCGTCGTCGAGCATCAGGTCCCGCCAGCGCTCGGGGGAGAGCTGGTGATGGAAGCCACAGGCTGAGCAGACGTTGAAGTTCCGCTCCAGATCATCGGCGGTGAGGACGGTCCCACACGAGCCGCATTTCTGGAACACGCCGCGGCCGACGGACTTCTTCTCGCTCTCGTGGATTTGCGCGGGGGTTTTCGAAGGGAACGCCAAGCTGGGGGTCCAGGGGGGCTAGGGAGGCCGAAACCTCGACTGGAAGGGGGTTCAGCTTCCTACCGCGAACCCCCGAGGGGTGAAAGGTCACAGACGGGGCAGGTTCGGGGCAGGGGAGTCGGGCGCCGGGCCGACACTTACCGTGATATCAGAAATCGCGCCTTGTGCTCGTCTGCCGTCCAGGGCCAGACTCCGCCCCGCATGGCTGAGACCGAGACCCTGCAGCAGCGTCCCGCCGAGGAAACTGCGCCATTCGTGGGGCGCGAGGACAAGCTGGAGCGCCTACGTGTGGCTTACCAGGCCACCGTCGACTCGGGGGCCGCCCACGCGCTCACCGTGATTGGGCCTCCGGGGGCGGGCAAGACTCGCCTGGTTCGTGAGTTCGTGGCTGGCTTCCCCCCGGTCGAGGGGGGCGGTCCGCGCGTCTACCTGGCTCGAGCTCGCAGGCAAGGGCTCAGCTACGGCGTGTTCGCGCGCCTGCTGCGGGCTCGCTTCGGGATCGGTGAGGAGATGCCTCTCGTCGCCGCCCAGGAGAAGATTTCGGGCGAGGTCGCGCGTGTCTTGGGGCATACCAAGGTCGACGACGTCGCGTTCTTCCTGGGGCAGCTCATGGACGTCTCCTTTCCGGAGAGCCCGCTGACCCTGGCAGCCAGCGACGATCCGGGCCAGGCGCAAGCGCTGCGTCGCGCCATCGTTCGCCGCTTTTTGGAGGCCGACGCGGCGCAAGGGCCGGTGGTCTTGGTCTTCGACGATCTGCACCTGGCGGACGCCGACTCACTCGATCTGTTGGCCTCGCTGATCCGACACCTGAGCGGCCCGATCTTGATCTTGTGCACGGCCGGTCGCGAGCTGCTCGGGCAGCGCGCAGACTGGGAGGCTCGCTTGCACGGTCGTCACGAGCTGCTGGAGCTGGAGCCGCTTCCAGCGGACGCGGCGGCCGAGATGATCCGTCGTATGCTGCGTCGCTGCGACGGTGGCGCGCCCGACGCGCTCGTCGATGCCGGCGTGCGCGCTGCCGGTGGCAACCCGGGTCAGCTGGCTCAGATGGTGCGCAGCTACCTGGACGCCGGCGTACTGGAGGAGGACCGCTCCGGCCACTGGCGGGTGAACCTGGAACGCCTCAGCACGGTGCGCCTGCCGATGACGGTGGAAGACGCCGTGGCGCTGCGTATTTCGGCGCTGGCGTCGGCCGAGCGGCGGGTGTTGGAGCACGCCGCCGCCATGGGCAGCGTGTTCTGGCTCGGCGGCCTGGTGGCGCTGGGGCGCATGGATCGTGAGCCCCCCGAGCTGTGGTCGCGTCCCGACACCACCGACATCGCGCGCCTCCACAAGATCTTGGAGCGCCTGGTCGAGCGCGATTACCTGCTGCGCCTGGAAGACGCCGTCTTTCCGGAAGAGCAGGAGTACGCCTTCAAGCACAACTTCGAGCGCGAGAAGCTGTCGGCCCTGACCAGCGCGGCCGCGTCGCGCCGCTACCACCAGACCATCGCCGATTGGCTCGCACAGAAGACCACGGCGCGCTCGCGCGAGGAGTACGTGGCCATGCTCGCTGGCCACCTGGAGCGCTCCGGCTCGCTGACGCGTTCGGCCTTCACCTACTTGGACGCGGCCGATCTGGCTCGCAAGAACTACGCGCTGCGCAAGGCCAGCGAGTACTACGCCAAGGGCCTGGAGCTGCTCGGTGACGACGACGCACGTCGGCGCATCGACGCGCTGCACAACCACGGCGACGTGATGGTGCTGCTCGGCAAGACGGACGAGGCCATGGAGGCCTTCCGTCAGATGCTCGGCATCGCCTACCTGATGAACCTGCTGGGCAAGGGTGGCGCGGCCCACAACCGCATTGGGCGGCTCTACCGTGAGACGGGCTTTCTGGCGGAATCGTCCCGCCACCTGCAGGCGGCGCTATCGCTGTTCACCGCGGCTGGTGACGTGCGCGGTGTGGCCGCGAGCCTCGACGACATCGGCAAGCTGCTGTGGGTTCGTGGCGACTACGACGACGCACTGAAGGAGCTGCGCCGGGCGCTCGACATGCGCAAGGAGCTGGGCGACCGCCGCTCCATCGCCCTGAGCTTGAACAACATCGGTCTGGTGTGGATGGACCACGGCCGACCCACCAACGCCAAAGAGGCGCTCGAGGCCGCGCTGCAGATCCGCCGCGAGATCAACGATCCGGTGGGTGTGGCCGAGAGCCTCAGCACCCTGGGCGCGCTCAGCGTCGATCAGAACCAGTTCGAGAGCGCGCTCGAGTACTTCCGGGAGGCCCACGCCGTCTCGGTCGAAATCGGCGAACGCACGCGCATCGCCGAGTGCCTCACCAACATCGGTGAGACGCAGCAGCGGCTCGGTCGGGGCGAAGAGGCGGTCAACACGCTGGAGAAGGCCGTTGCACTGTGCGAGGAGCTCGGTGACAAGCTGCAGCTGGCCGAGGCCAAGCGCGGTTTGGCCAAGAGCTACCTGTTGCGCGGCGATCTGAAGTCGGCGCGGCGGCACATCCGCTCGGCCGTGGAACTCTTCGGTCAGGTTCGCTCCAAGGCCCACCTGGCCATCGCGCTGCGCACGCTGGGCGAGGTCACCGGGGCAGGCGCCTGGGGCGCGCAGTACGAAGGCAAGGCCGTCGAGTACTTCATGCGTTCGATCGCCATTGCCAAGGAAATTGGCAACGAAATCGAGGTCGCGCGCAGCTACCTGGCCTTCTCCAACTACGTGACCGCGTCGGGTGGCTACGTCCACAATCAGGACATCCAGCGCGAGGCGCAGAAGCTACGGACGATGGCCGACGAGATCTTCGAGCGGCAGCGCATCGCGCGTGCGAGTGCCTGACGGCGCAGGGCGAGACGGCGCTGGCGAGACGGCGCAGGGCGAGACGGCGCTGGCCGAGTGAAGCGTCGGCCGAGACGGCGACAAGAGAGCAAACGAGAGCAGACGAACGAGGACCGAGGAGTGGCGACCGGAGATCGATTGCTGGGTGACATGACGCGGCCCGAACACGCCTACGCGCTGGGGGTGATCGCCGCGTCTGGCAGGATCCGCGAAGGCGTGTTGGAGCTGGAGCTGCGCGGGGACGGGCAGCCGTTGCTCGGCCTGCTCGAGGCGCGCACTGCCTCGGATATCCCGGCCAACTACGAGCTGGAAGGGGCTCTGCTACGCATACGCGGCCCGCACGCAGGACTCGCGCGTTCTCTGCTGGGCGGCGACCCGGGCGCGGCCACGGCCCTGCGCTTCCCCGAGCTCGGGCCCCGTTTGGCCTGGGCGTTCGTTCGGGGGTTGTTCGACGCCTCCGCCAGCATCTCGTCGCCCAAGCGCGGGCGCCTGGAGATCGAATGGGCGAAGCCGAGCCCCGGGCTCCTCGATGGGGTGCTGGAATTCGTCGCGGTGGCGCCGAGTCGGGTCAAGCGCCGCTACGTGGTGTGGCGGGACGTCGCCGCGCTCGATCTGCTCGGGCAGCTCTACGGAGAGTTCTTGCCGGAGCCCGAGCGGACGGCGGAGGCCGCCTCGAGCCCCCACGCTGCCAGCGAGGCGCCCGTCATCGGGCCGTATCGGGGCATGAACCGCTCGGGCGCCGTGGGTCTGTACCGCGCCAAGCATCTGCAGCGCTTCTGGGACTGGTCGACGCGCGTGTCGGGCTTCACTCCGGATGGGCAGTCGCCCGGCGAGTTACACGTCCAACTCGTGCATCCCCAGGCCGTCCTGCCGCGCAAGGAGCGAGTCAGCGATTCGGGCTACGATCTGACCCTGCTCTACGAGCGCTCGCGTCACGGCAACATAGTCATGTACGGAACCGGCGTGATCGTGGAGCCGCCCACCGGGTGGTACCTCGACGTCGTCGCGCGCAGTTCGATCGTCAAACGCGGCTACATGCTGGCCAACAACGTGGGCATCATCGACCGCAGCTACCGCGGTGAGATCCTGGTCCCGCTGCTCAAGACCGATCCGAACGCCAAGGATCTCGAGCTGCCGGCGCGCATCGCCCAGCTGATCCCTCGGCCGATCGTGCACTTCCCGGTGGTCGAGGGGGAGAACCTGAGCACGACGCAGCGCGGCGCTGGCGGCTTCGGCTCCACGGGCTGACCGAGCCGCTGGCGGTCGGCCGGACTGGCGATCAGCACGCCGCAGCACGGTCCCGCCCGGTATCGAGCGGTACAGCCGCGGCGTGCGCTGGTCCTTACACGCTGCCGATACCCGTCGGCGTGCGACCCTTCTCGTAGTCTGCGGGGCGCGGCTCGGGCTTGCGTGCCAGCCATGCGCGCAAGCTCGCCATCGAGAACGGCCGCGAATAGGCCCACAGCGAGAGCAGGCAGAAGAGGAAGAACAGGTAGCTCTGCGCCGTGAAGTTGTCGTCCACGTAGTAGAAGCCGCTCAGCCCCACGTCTGCGTAGCCGATGTCACGTCCCAAGAGGACCACGCTGGCCGCCGTAGTGGCCAAGAGGCCTACTCCGATCGAACGGCGCGCCGCGGCCAGGACGGCCGCGATGATGAACATGCTGTAGTAGTAGCAAGTCAGATCGGTCACACACATGACCAGGACCAGGCTCAGCGCCGGCGCGAGCCAGAGCGCCTGGCTGCGACGCAGCGCCCAAGCGATCCAGAGCACGCAGGCCACGAAGATCGAGCGCTGTAGCCACTCCATCCGATCCTTGCGGGCGTTGCGGCCGTCCTTCCACTCCACGAAGGCGTCATCCAGGTTCTCGTTGCGCGTGAAGCGCATCCGGCCTTCCCAGTTGTGGGAGAGGATGGTGGGCAGACCCATGTGGTTGGTCAGCGGCGTCTTCTTGTGCAGGGCGATGTGGTGGACGAACTCGCGGTAGGGAGCCACGCCGCCCGTCGTCAGCATGGACAGCGGCACCAGCACGCCGAGCGCCACGACCGAGCCGGCGATCAGCTTGCGGTGGCTCGGGTGCAGGTAGGAGAGCAGGCCCTTGTCACCGGCGGCCGGCGCGCGGCCGCGTATGCGCTGGACCACGTAGATGATGATCATCACGCCCCAGCCGACGAACAGAGCGGCGGGGAAGACGCGTAACAGCGCTGACCACATCAGTGCTGCGCCGGCCCAGAAATAGCGGCGTTTGCGCGCCAGGCACACGCTCGCCACCAGCAGGAACATCCAGTCCTGACGGAGGAAGGCGCCACCGGTCCAGTAGAAGTTGGCGGCCGCATTGCAGCCCCAGAAGACCGCGCCGATCGCGCCGACTCGCCAACCGAAGGTGACGTACAGCATGGTCAGCATGCCCAGCTGCAGCATCACGTCGAGCGATGCGAGGACCTTGAAGAACTTGTCGTCGGCTGGGTGGATGCTGGCGATGGCCTTGCCCGTCATGGTCCAGACGGGCGGCGGGTTGTAGCCGTGATCCTGCTGCATGCGCTCCCAGTAGGAGCCGCGCGCCGAGTCGTAGAACCAGCCGACGTCCTTGCGGAAGGCCTCCCAACGCTCGGTCGAGAAGCGGTCACGGCAGCGCTCGGGCTGCGTCAGGATGTAGGTGTCCTTGGCCTTCTTGATCAGGTTTTCGCGCAGATCGCGGAACTCGCGGTTCTCGATCTGCGAGCGGCGACCGTTGTCGATCTCGGCCACCAGGGTGCAGTCGTAGAGGCGGCTGTAGCCGAGCTCGCCGAAATACTTGGCGCCCAGGTAGTAATGGTACAGCTCGTGGCGGTGGTAGTACTGGCTGTAGCGGACGTTCGGATTGCCGAAGTCGAAGTACACGCCCACCGAGAGCACGATGAAGAGCAGGGCGATGCGCTTCTTGGTGCGCTCGCGCAGAGGGAAGCCCATGCGACGGGCGCGCACCTCGTAGATCAGGAACAGCACGCCGAGCAGCGCGAGAGCCACGCGGACCGCAAACATCACGCCGGCCCAATACGGCTTTTGCAGGAGCTTGTTCTGCCAGTTGGCCGGCAGAGCAGCGGCCAGTTCTCCGAAACCGCTGCTCACACTCGGCAGCGCGGCAAAGGAGGTCTTCAGCTGAACGAGTGTGTCGAGGACGTGCATGGTTTCCCGGATCGCCTGGTGAGGCGCGCCGGCAGGCTAGAGCGGCTCGCGCTGCTTCACCAGACGACCGTCGCTCGTCGGGGCAGAACTCCGGCCCGATCGGCGGAGGCACGACAAACGACGAAACCCCTCACCTCGACGAACGAGGGAGGGGTCATGCCATTGCCATCGACTCGAGCCGTGGCTCGAAGGTCTTCAGCCGGCCGGCTGCTCGCTGGGGGCGACGGCGCCCTTGCGCTCGAGAGCCTCCTGCAGACCGATGCGAGCGCGCTTGCGCAGGCTCAGGTACTTGCCCTTCTTGGGCTTGGCGAGGGACTCGTGGCGGCGACGGACGTTCCAGACGGCGTAGTTCGACATGACGATTCGGGGAAGCTCCGCTAGTTGCGGGGAGCGGCATGTAGCCGACCGCGGGTACTCATGCAAGTGCCGGCGGGTCCGCAGAGCCGGAAATCGGCCCGTGGTGCAGGCGGGCGAGCGATTCTGCTAGAGAAACGGCCGATGCAGACGCTGCCAGGGGGCGAATCGGGCCCGCCCAGGGATCGCGCGGATCGGCCCGTGCTCGGTCGGGTGCTCTGCGTCACCTCGAATTTTCCACGCTGGGCGGGCGACTCGACCACCCCCTTCGTGCTCCATCTCTGTCGCGACCTGGTCGAGCTGGGCTGGCAGGTGGACGTCCTGGCACCTCACGCGCCGGGGGCAGCCGAACAGGAGTGGCTCGACGACGTTCGCGTCGAGCGGTTCCACTACGCCTGGCCCGAGTCGGCGCAGACGGTTTGCTACCAAGGTGGCGCGCTGGTGAACCTGCGCAAACGCCCACTCGAGAAACTGAAGCTACCAGCGCTCGTGTTTGCCGAATGGGCCGCAGTGCAGAGTCGACTGCTGCAGGGCGAGTACGATCTCGTGCATTCGCATTGGATCCTTCCGCAGGGCTTCGTGGGCTCGGTCGCAGGTCGATTGGCGAACGTGCCGCACGTGGTGACCGTCCACGGCGGTGACCTGTTCGCGCTGCGCGGTGCGCTGCTTTCCAAGCTGAAGCGCTGGACGCTCGAGGCGGCGGACGCGGTGACGGTGAACAGCTCGTTCACCGAGGGGCGCGTGCGCGAGCTGTCGCCCGGCGCAGCGCTCGTGGAGCGGATCCCCATGGGCGTGAATGATCGGGTGCTCTCGCCAGCCGAGCGACAGGCGGCGGCCCAGCTCCGGGAGGAGCACGCGCAGGCCGAAGGGCCGCTGCTGATTTTCGTGGGGCGCCTGGTGGACGAGAAGGGGCCCGCCGACGCCATCGACGCGCTGGAGCTGCTGCGCGGGGATCTGCCGGGCGCGAAGCTCTGGATTGTCGGTTCGGGGCAGGACGAGGAGGCACTTCGTGTCCGCTGCGAGGCTCGAGGATTGTCGGAGTGCGTGAGGTTCGTGGGTTGGGTAGCGCCCGAAAGCATTCGCACCTACTTGCACGCGGCCGATGTCTTCTTGGGTCCTTCGCGCACGGCGGTCGACGGCTGGGTCGAGGCGCAGGGGCTGACCTTCCTCGAGGCGATGGCCGCCGAGGTCCCAGTGGTGGCTACCCGCTCCGGAGGCATCGTGGACGCCGTAGTGCACGAGGAATCGGGGCTGCTGGTCGACGAGAATTCGCCTGCGCAGTTGGCCGACGCCGTGCGGCGCCTAGTGAAGGAGCCGGGGCTGGCCGAGCGGGTCGTGAGGGGGGGGCTGGCTCGCCTTGGGGAGGGCTTCTCCCGAACGGCGAGCGCAGCCCGCTTCTCCGAGTTGTTCGAGCGCGTGATCCGCGAACGACGCGACCCCACCTCGACCGGTCGCGGCCGGCGCGAGCCGCCGGGTTCGTCGCGGCCAACAGCGCAGCGGCCAACAGCGCAGCGGCAATGACCGCTGGGAGCGGCGGGCCGCTCTTGGTACACCCACCGCATTCGATGATCTCCACGGTCGCGCAAATCCTTCGATGATCCCCACGGTCGCGCATTTCATCTGGCTCGGTGGCGATCTGCCGTGGGTCTACACCCTCGCCATTCGCTCGGCGCTCTCGTTCGGTCGGGTCGAGCGGGCCGTGCTGCATCACGAAGCCGCGCTCGAAGCCGCGCCGATTTTCGACGAGCTACGGAGCATCGAGGGGC
>DATIDO010000341.1:0-2735 GCA_035456245.1 Polyangiaceae bacterium | reverse complement strand
GCAACCACTACGCGTTCTACCACGTGAACACGAAGGTCAGCGGTTACGACACCGACCGCGAGACGTTCCTCGGCCTGTACAACGGCTTCGGCCAGGCGCAGGTGCCGTTCGCCGGCGAGAGCAAGAACAGCAAGGCAGCTGGCTGGTCGCCCGTCGCATCGCACGGCTTGGACATCGAGCTGGCACCCGGTGAGACCAAGGACCTCGTGTTCCTGCTCGGCTACATCGAGGTGGCCAAGGACCAGAAGTGGGAGTCGAAGGGCGTCATCAACAAGAAGCCCGCCGAGGCCCTGATTGCCCAGTTCGACAGCAAGGCCAAGGTCGACGCCGAGCTCGGCAAGCTGCAGAAGTACTGGAGCGATCTGCTCAGCGGTTACAGCCTGAAGTCCACGGACGACAAGCTCGACCGCATGGTGAACATCTGGAACCAGTACCAGTGCATGGTCACCTTCAACATGTCGCGGTCCGCCTCGTTCTTCGAGAGCGGCATCGGTCGCGGCATGGGCTTCCGTGACTCGAACCAGGATCTGCTCGGCTTCGTGCACCTGGTGCCAGAGCGCGCACGCGAGCGCATCCTCGACATCGCCGCTACGCAGTTCGAGGACGGCAGCGCCTACCACCAGTATCAACCGCTCACCAAGCGCGGCAACAACGCCGTCGGCTCGGGCTTCAACGACGACCCGCTCTGGCTCATCCTCGGCGTCGCCGCCTACATCAAGGAGACCGGCGACTTCGGCATCCTCGACGAGAGCGTGCCGTTCGACAACGACGCCAGCAAGGCGCAGAGCCTGCTCGAGCACTGCAAGCGTTCGTTCGACCACGTGCTGAACAACATCGGGCCGCACGGCCTGCCGTTGATCGGCCGCGCCGACTGGAACGACTGCCTCAACCTGAACTGCTTCAGCGAGACGCCCGGTGAGTCCTTCCAGACCACCGAGAACCGCGAGGGGCGCACGGCCGAGTCGATCTTCATCGCCGGCATGTTCGTCTCGATCGGTCCGATGTACGCCGACATGGTCGAGCGCAAGGGCGACAAGGCCGAGGGCGCTCGCGTCCGCGCCGAGGTGGCCAAGATGGACCAGGTCGTGCTGGAGCACGGCTGGGACGGCGAGTGGTTCCTCCGCGCCTACGACTTCTTCGGCAAGAAGGTGGGCTCGAACGACAACGCCGAGGGCAAGATCTTCATCGAGCCCCAGGGTTACTGCGTCATGGCCGGCATCGGCGTGAAGACGGGTCAGGCCCAGAAGGCGCTCGACGCCGTCAAGGAGCGGTTGGATTGCGAGTACGGCATCGTGCTCAACAACCCGGCCTTCACCGAGTACGTCCTGGAGTACGGCGAGATCTCGACGTACCCCAAGGGCTACAAGGAGAACGCGGGCATCTTCTGCCACAACAACCCCTGGATCATGATCGCCGAGACCGTCATCGGTCGCCCCGAGCGTGCCTGGGAGTACTACAAGAAGATCGCCCCGGCATACCTCGAGGAGATCAGCGATCTGCACCGCACCGAGCCCTACATCTACGCCCAGATGATCGCTGGCAAGGATGCAGTGAAGCCCGGTGAGGCCAAGAACAGCTGGCTCACCGGCACCGGCTCCTGGAACTTCGTCGCCATCAGCCAGTACCTGCTGGGTGTCCGCCCCGAGTGGGACGGCCTGGTGGTGCAGCCCTGCATGACCAAGGAAGTTCCGGAGTACACCGTGGTTCGTCGCGCGCGCGGCGCTCGCTACGAGATCACCGTGAAGAACAGCGGCGGCACCGGCACCGCCAAGCTGACGGTCGACGGCAAGGCCATCGAGGGCAACCTCGTCCCCTACGCCGCTGCAGGCGCGACGGTGAAGATTGAGTGCGTGATCTGACCGCGTAGCTCCCGTCGAACGGAGCAGGAAGAAGGGCGGCCCCCATGGGGTCGCCCTCTTTCGTTCCATGGGGCCTACCGCCGAGTCGGGCATGTTCGGTGGGGCCTGCCGCCGAGTCGGGCACGTTCCATGGGGCCCGCCGCAGAGTCGGGCACGTTCGGTGGGGCTGGGGGCAGGGAGTCCGACTCCGTTCCGAGAGCCCGGGCCTCGGGGTGCCCACAAAGACGAAAGGGCGACCCCTCGCAGGATCGCCCTCCGTCGTCAGCGAGTCAGGATCAGTTCACCACGGCGCAGAACTTGTTCACCTTCAGGCCCTGGCCGCCGTTCCAGATCTCGAAGCCGGCCATGATGTTGGTCAGGTACCAGCTGCTGGAGACGCGGCTACGAGCCACGGCGTCGTCGATGAAGTCGAGCAGGTCGAACGACAGCGAATTCACGCTCTGCTGGGCCGTGTAGGAGATCACCGGCTTGCCCTCGTGCTGCGTGCCGTACCAGACGTTCCAGTTGCGGTTGGCCAGGGAGACGGTGGCGATGATCGACCCTACGGGCTGCGCGTTGGTCGGCTTGTGGAGCCAGACCATCAAGAAGCCACCCGATGGTGAGCCCGAGTCGCCGTTCGAATTGGTGCTGAAGTAGACGTCGTAGGTGGTGTTGTATTCGCCGTTGGCCGACGTCCAATCGAGCCCGGTGGGCACGCTCTGCAGCGCGCTGACCTGCTTGGGCATGTTGCTGCCCGTCGTGGCGCGGTTGTAGTTGCTACCCATGAAGATCGACGGGAAGGAGACAGGCGCTCCCGTCGTCGGTTGGTTGCCCGTCTGCGCCGTGACCGTGAACGAGGCGCCGGAGTAGCTGAGCGTGTGGGTCGCGCCGTTGCCG
>DATIDO010000340.1:0-3692 GCA_035456245.1 Polyangiaceae bacterium | reverse complement strand
TGGGCAGCTTGATGCGGAAGATGCTGCCGGCGCCCGGCTGCGATTCGACGTCGATGGAGCCGAGGTGCTCACGTGCAACCGATTCGACCACGCTCAGCCCGATGCCCGTGCCCTTCTCGCCCTTGGTGGTGAAGAACGGGGTGAATAGCTGCTCGCGAACCTCGGGGGAGATCCCCGTGCCCTCGTCGCGGACGCTGAGCGTGGCGCGCCCGTCCTGCACCGTCACGTCGACCCAGATCGTGCCACCACGAGGCGAGGCATCGCGAGCGTTGAGCACCAAGTTGAGCAGGGCCTGCTCGAGACGGAGCCGGTCGCCGAGGACCATCACCGGAGAGGCAGGGCGCTGCACCCGCAGGTGGTACCCGCGGCCGAGCGCGAGCGTGAGCAGCTGCTGGAAGCCGTCGACCAGCTCGGCCAGATCGAGGACGCGAGGGCCGCCGCGGGTTCCGCTGCGGCGCCCGGCCTGGAACATGGCTCGCGTCAGCGAGGTCGCCGACTCCACGGCGCTCACCAGATCGCGACAGGCCGCCTCGGTGCCGGGGACATCGGCGAGGGCGTCGATGGGGCCATACATGGCTTGGAGCAGGTTGTTGAAGTCGTGCGCGGCTCCGGTGACCAGCTGACCCACCGTCGAGATGCGCTGGAGGCGGGCAATCTCCAGGGCGGCGTTGGCGCGCTCGGTTTCGGCTTCGATGCGCTGGGTCGTCTCTTCGAGCCAGAGCATCGCGCCCGAGCTCGGTTGATCGGGATCGCGGACGGTGCGCAGCGACCAGGCGAAGGATCGCCCCGCCACGTGCACGTCGGCTTGCGTCGAGGTCTCCTCGCCCTGAGCTTGCTCCCGTCGTTGGGCGAGGCATTCCTCGAGCGCTCGCTCGAGCTCGGGCAGGCGGACCGGCAGCGCCGCACTCAGTTCGCGTCCGTTGGCAGCTCCCAGCGATTCGTCCCAGTAGCGGCTGCTGGCCAGCACTCGGCCGTTCGCGTCGATCCAGGCCAAGCAGGCGGGCAAGCGGCTGAGGACGAAGGCCAGCTGCTCGCGGCTGGAGGACTCCTTGGCGCTCCAGTAGGCCCGCCCGACTTCGAACAGAAAGAGCGCCCAGATGAGAGGCACACCGAGTGAGAAGGTGTCGCCGACCGTGTCGGCCCAGGCGTAGCCCCGGTACTCGAGCAGGTTGGCGAGGTGGCTCAGCATCATCAGGCCGAGCAGGAGAGCGAGCGCGGTCCGGGCCCCTCGGGCTCCCGGGGGAGCCTTTGCGCTCAGCTGCCAGCCGAGGGCGAGCAAGGCGCTCACGAGTCCGATCGCCTCGAAGAAGAAAGTCACGCGCTACCCCGTGTGCGTGTGGTCGCGAAGGCCCAAATGGCGAGCAGCACCGACTGCAGCCCATAGGCGAAGTGCTCGATGCGATCGAGCCAGATGGGCGCGATGAAATGCTCGGCCACGGTGGCAACGTGCCCCAACGCCAGGAAGGCGAGGGCGGTCATCAGCAGGCGCCGGCCCGGGACCCGAGCGAGTTCGGCGCGAAAGCGCCAACTACAAGCCAACAGGAGGAGTGCGCTCGCTACGAGCGTCAGCTCCCGCGAGTCGAACGGCGTAGGTGGCACGCAGGCCATCCTAGCAAACTCGTTGCGGCCGTGCGTCTTCGGGAATTGGCCGGCTGGCCGCACCGAGCCGCCCCAGTTTGGATGGGCCCAAGGCGGCTGGCCGCAGTGCCGTGGCTCGATCAGGGAGCGAACTGCACGCTGCCTTCGACGAGGAGCATGTCCTGCGCGGGCGGCAGCTCGTCTTCCACCACGGCGCCGTTCGAAGCGGTGATGCGGATCTTCACGCTGCGGTCGCCGAAGCCCTCGGCGCGCTCGAAGTAGTTGTGATCTTGGCGTTCGAGGGCTTCCCAGCTCTCGCCGTCGGCCGACCACTCGAAGCGCTCGATGGGGTAGCGGTGATTGCGCACCTGCACCTGCACCCACCACTGACTAGAGCCGTCCTTGAACTGGTAGGACAGGTTGCCCGACACGTCGCAGCCGACCACCTGCCAGCTGATGGGCACGCGGCCGAGCTCCGGCTCGGCGATTTGGGCAAAGGCGGAAGCGCTCAGATCGAGATCGCCGTGTTTGCACTCGGGACACTGGTCGACGATGCGCACGCGCAGGGTGCCGTCGGGACCGCTGACGTCCGCGCAGGCGCCGCAGTAGGCCGCACCGGCGTACTGCTCGGCGTTGAGCGCCGCGACATTCAGATCGCTGCTCGCTGGAAACGAGCAGTTCCCGCTGCCGTCGGCGTCGTAGTAGGTGCCCTCACCTTCGAAGACCCGACCGAGCGGAGCTCCACCGTCCGTGCCGTCGCTCGAGTCATCGCCCGAGTCGTTACCCGAGCCGCCGCAGCCGAGCAGCCCCGCCAGCACCGTGACGATGGCTGCCGTCCCGTGCTGACTCCCGTTTCGTCGACTCGAGCTCCGCATGAGCGCAGCGTACCGCGGGCGCGGGGGCAGGGTCACGCCTCGCGCGTGCTGTTGGGGGAGGGGGCAGGGTCACGCTTCGCGCGTGCTGTTGGGGGAGGGGGCCGCCCGGCTCGGGGACGGCGGCCTTCAGCCGTGCGCTTCGAAGAACAGGCGAGCTTCTTCGAGGACCGCGTCGGTGCCGTCGCAATAGAGCAGGTGGTCTCGGCCAGGGATGGTGACCAGCTCGGCATCGCTGATGCGCGCGGCCAAGTCGGCGGCGGCAGCCTCGCTCACCCAGGGATCGTCCTGCTTGTGGAGGACCAACGTGGGCACGGTGATGCGCGCGCAGGCCTCGCGCACGTCCTCGCTCAGCATGCTCTGGAGCGCGAGGCGCGCCTGGCGAGGCGTCATGGTGTTGCGCAGGAACTCGGCGAGCCAGGCGGTGTAGTTGGGATCGCCGGCGCGCGTGGGTGCCAGTCGGGCCAGCCAGCTCGGGCGGTTCCAGTGGGCCTCGAGTTCGGCGGCGACCCACGCTTCCAGCTCGGCGCCCACGCCGTGCGCAAAGTCATCGGAGCGGCGCGCCTTGGCGACTGCATCCACCAGCACGAGCGCTTGGACCCGCTCGGGGTAGCGCGCGGCCAGCTCGATGGCGATGAAGGCACTCTCGGAGGCGGCCAGCACGGAGACCTTGCCGATCCCGGCTGCGTCCAGCACGGCGACGGCGTCGTCGGCATGATCGCGCGCGCTGGCCTGCTGCGCGCCGCGCTCGGAGAGTCCCGTTCCACGGCGATCGAAGCGAAGCAGCTGCCCCAACTGCCCCAGCCGATCCAAGAAGCGAGCGTAAGCAGGCTCGCGCCACACGAGCTCGAGGTGCGTGAGGAAGGCAGGCAAGAACAGCACGGACCTGCCGGGAGCCGAGCCCGTCAGCGCCCAGGCGATGCTGGTGTCGGCGCGGTCGACGTAGTGGACGGCAGGCAGGGAGATGGAGTCGCTGGGCGTGCGAGCGGGTGGCGGCGGAGCCTCGGCTCCTGCCGATGAGGGAGGTGGGGCGAAGGGGCTCTGCTCGGTGCGCGGGGAAGCAGCGGCGTCGCGCCTGTCGGGCGGGTGCAGCGTGTGGGTGAGGACGGTCTCTCCGCTCAGCTGGTAGCCACGGCACATGGCGCCCAGCAGGAACTGCCAGGCGTGCGTCCAGGCCTCCTCGATCTCGACCGTGAACTCGTCGTCGAAGTCGCGCAGCGTACCGAGCAGCAGCGGGCCGAG
>DATIDO010000339.1:0-10299 GCA_035456245.1 Polyangiaceae bacterium | reverse complement strand
CTGGTTGATGAAGATGAGCAAAACGTTGGATCGAGCCACCGTGCCCGTGAGCTTGCGCAACGCTTGGCTCATCAAACGAGCCTGCAAACCGACATGGCTATCGCCCATGTCTCCCTCGATTTCCGCCTTGGGTACGAGCGCCGCAACCGAGTCGACGACGATCATGTCGACCGCGTTGGATCGCACGAGCATGTCCGCAATCTCGAGCGCCTGCTCGCCGTAGTCCGGCTGGCTGATGAGCAGGTCGTCCGTCCTCACGCCCAGCTTGCGAGCGTAGGTGACGTCCAAGGCGTGCTCGGCGTCGATGAAGGCCGCGACTCCGCCCTTCTTCTGAATCTCCGCGATGGCGTGGAGGGTGAGGGTCGTCTTACCCGACGACTCCGGACCGTAGATCTCGACGATGCGGCCCCTGGGGTATCCGCCGATGCCGAGAGCCACGTCCAGGCCGAGGGATCCGCTCGGCACCACCTCGACGGGGCGACCGACCTTTTCTCCCTCTTTCAGGCGCATGATGGCGCCTTCGCCGAATTCCTTCTGCACGCTGGCGATCGCCAACTCGAGGGCCTTGCTCTTGCTCTTCTCGTCCATCGTCGTGTTCTCCTCGCGGACCCCGCCCAGGGATCGCGCCCTTCGTGATTCGTTGATTACTGCGCTCGTGTTCAGGTGTCAAACATTCGACCACTGAACGGATGACTTTTGCCGAGGAGGGTCCCTGCCCAGCGGGCCGCCCCCGTCCGAGCCCACCCGTGAGCCCGACCCTGTAAGCCTGGCCCAGTGAGCCTGATCCGTCCGGGCCAGGCGCCACCCGCCGGAACCCGTTCCGTCGACGAGAAGCACCCTACCCCCAGGCCGCGGGGCGCGCCACTCAACATGGACATTGAATGTCCTACCTAATCAACCGCTAACGAAGTAGTCGCGCACCGAAAGAGGCGCAGCGGTCGCGTCGAAGAGAAGTCGCGTCGAAGAGAAGCCGAGGAGACCGTTCGCTCCGACGTCGGACTACGACCTCAAGGGCCGCACTCACCCTCACCACGCGGAGCATCGGCAGCCAGCCACTCGAGCAAGTTCGTCTTGTCCGCCGAGGACAACGACTCGACCGGCGGATCCAACGCGATGCCCTGGTAGGGCATGTAATCCGTCTCCACCGCGTGATGCATGCGAGCTGCCTTGGCCTGCACCTGATCGTACGTGGCCAGCGGAAAGGGCGCGCCGTGGACGGGTGGATCCGTGTGACAGCGACGGCACGACTCGTCGAGGATCGGCACGATGTCGCAGTAGCCGAGATCCGTCGTGGCCGCGGTGTCGTCGCCCTCGCCCGTCGAGTCGTCCTCGCCGGAACAGCCCCACGCCGTCAGCAGCGCCAACGGCAAGAGCCATCGCGCCACGCTCCCGCTCCTCGAGCGGCTGCCTTCCCCCTCACTGCCGAACATCGTCCAAGCATACTATGGCTGCCTCGAACGCCCACCCGAACCAGCGGAACCAATCGGGCAGTAGCCTCGATTTTCGCCCCCAAATGACGACGGGACGGAGTCTCCTCCGTCCCGTTCGCACCTCGTCCCCTGCTAGTGGGACAGGCCCGTCCCACTCAGCCCAGCGGGCGACCGTTGGGGCCCAGGAGGCCCGAAGCCGGCCGCTGCGCCTGCTGGGCCTGCTGCGCTTGCTGCTGCTGCAGGAACTGGCCAACCGCGCGCGAACGCTCGATGGCGAACTGCTTCACCTCGCGGTTGTTCGACGCACCCAGGTTGTTCAGCAGCCGGGTCACGCCGGCGATGTCGCGCTTGTGGAACAGCGCCTCGAAGTAGTTGTTGGCCAGGCGCACGTCGCTGGTCATCTTGGGTTCGTGCTTGGCCAGCACCTGGACGATCTCGTCCAGCTGACCCGACTGGCCGAGCAGCGCCGTGTACGCCACCAGTGCCAGCGCGTCGTTCTCGTCGCGCTCCACGGCCTTCTTGGCCCAAACCAGCGCCTGCTCGCGCTTTTCCTCGTTGGCCGCGTAGACCCCCTGCACCGCGACGAAGGCAGCAGCGCTCTTGCGGTTGGTCGCTGCGTCGGCCAGCTCACTGACCGCGCGCTCGGCGGCGGCTTCGCCCTCGGCGTCACGAACGTGCACGAACAGCACGGCCCAAGCGTCGATGCTGGAAGGATCGACCGTGATGGCGTGCTCGATGGCCGAGCGCTCGTCGGCCGTCTTGCCCTGGCCCTTGTAGACCTTGGCCAGGTGGAGCGAGGGGAAGGCGTTCTGCGGCAGCAGGTTGCGGGCGCCCTTCAGGGTGCCCTCGGCCTCGCCGAACTTCTTCTGCTGGAGCTGAGCCACACCCAGACCCATCCAGTCCTCACCACCGCCACCGCTGGCGACCAGCTTGGCCAGGACCTTCTCCGCCTCTTCGAAGCGGCCGTACTTCATCAGCTCGCTGGCGAGCATGCGCCCACGCTGCAGGTCGTTCTTGTCCTCTTGCCAGTGGCTGCGCAGGCCATCGAGCAGATCCTCGAGGCCGATCGTCATGGGCCGCCCCTGGGCGTCGGCGACCTGGACCGCCGGACCGTTGAAGCCGAGCAGCTGCCACATCTGATCTTGGGTGACCGCGAAGGGTCCACCGGCCAGCTGCTTCTCGAACTCGGGCGTCGGCTTGGTGACCGGCAGGACAATCAGCGCGTTGTTCGGCACACCGCCGGGGAAGGCGCCGATCGGCGCGACGATGGCGGCGCCACCCTTGAGCTGCAGGTTCTGGGGACCGGGGGCGGCCTGGCCGGGCTGAGTCATCTGTTCACCTTTTCTACATCGAGCCACCGCAACGGGGCTCCGAGGGGCTGGGACGCTACCAACGGCCCCACCGAGCTGCAACGCGCCGCACGCCCGAACGGGGGCTGCATCGACGGCTCGTCCGTGCAGGGGATGCTCGCCCTACACCACACCCACACCGGGGTATGGCAACGAGCGGCTCGCCGAGTCCGCCCCCGGCCGCTATACCTGACGACAGATGCCCCTGTACGGCCTGTTGGCGCTCGCGCTGCTCATGATCGTCCACGAGTGCGGGCACTTTTTCGTCGCCCGTGCCTTCGGCATGCGGGTCGACCGCTTCAGCATCGGCTTCGGGCCGCCCATCTGGCGTCACCGCCCCAAGAACAGCGACACTACCTACCAGGTCGCGCTGATCCCCTTCCTCGCCTACGTCCAGATCGCGGGCATGAACCCGTTCGAGGAGAGCGACGCCGACGACAAGGGCAGCTACGCCAACGCCTCGTTGGTGGGCCGCATCTCGGCCATCATCGCCGGCCCGCTCGCCAACTACCTGTTCGCCTCGGTGCTGTTCTTCGCCTCGCTCATGCTGGGCGGCAAGCAGGTCGAGACCACGGTGATCGAGGTGATGCCGAACGGTGCCGCCGCCACGGCCGGTCTGCGCGACGGCGACCGGGTGACGAGCATCGCCGGTCAGCACATCGACACCTGGGAGCAGATGCGCACCACCATCCTGGCGCGCCCCAACCAGCGGCTCGAGCTCGAGCTCGAGCGCGACGGCAAGCCCCTGCACCTCTCCGTCACGCCCCGCCCGCTGGGCAAAGATGGTGGCGGGTTGATCGGCGTTCGTCCCGAGCCGGCGCCGATGCCGCTCGGCGAAGCAGCGCGCGCCGCGGTGATTCAGCCGGCAGCCATCGTGGCGCTCACCGTGCGCAGCCTCTACCGCATGATCACCGGCCGCGAAGAAGGCCAGCTCACCGGCCCCATCGGCATCATGCGCGAGACGGAGAAGGCCGCCGAGCTGGGGCTCCCCGTCTACCTGTCGATCATCGGCTTCCTCTCCACGTCGGTCGGCTTCTTCAACATGCTGCCGCTGCCTGCCTTGGACGGCGGCCGTCTGCTGTTCCTCGGCTACGAGGCGGTCACGCGCCGCCGGCCCAACCAGAAGGTGGAGGCGCAGATCCACGCCTTCGGCATGTTGATGCTGCTGGCTGCCATCGCGCTCGTCAGCTTCCGCGAGTGGGGCAGCGACAAGACGCCGAGCGAAGAGGCGACCGAAAAGTCGAAGAAGACCGAGAAGCCGAGCGGCTCGAAAGAGACGCCCCCAGCGACCTCTCACTAACGACTCGAGCTCCAGGTCACTCGGCTGCCACTTTGGGGCTGCCATGTCTCGGGCCCCGGTCCGAGTCACCCGTGAGGGCCCGACCGAGCCAGCGAGTGCAGCCTCGACGCCGCCGCTCGCGCGGCGGATCCAATTCAGCGCCGCCGCTCGCGCGGCGGATCCAATCCGGCATCCCGCCGGAACTCGCGGCACTGCCACGAGCCGCGCTCGAACTCACGGCAAGTCGTGCCGCGATCCTCGTAGATCCGGCAGGCGTGCTCGCAGCTCGCCGTGCCCAGGTGGACACAAGCGCCCGCCTCGGTGAATGCGAACGCCATCTCGCCGAAGTGGCCGGGCACCACCTGAGCCAGCAGATCGTCCCGCCCCTGCTTGCGCCAACGCAGCAGATCCTCCTCCGGGATCAGGATGCGCCCGTCACTGGCCTGGCGGCAGCAAGCCCCACAGGCGAGGCAATCCAGCTGCTCGTTCTCGATCCACTCCATGTCGCGCGCAGAGAAATGAAAAGCGCGGCCGAGGGGCCGCGCTCCACGTTCCGCCGAATGCTGCGACGCCGGCCCTCGTGGCCGCGTCGTCACGCATCAGCTCTTGGTCGATGCCTGATCGGAAGGCGACTCGGGCTTGTCGTTGCCCTCGCCGTTCAGACCCTTCTTGAAGTTGCGGATGCCCTCACCGAGACCCGTACCGACCTCACTGAGGCGCTTGGGACCGAAGACCAGAAGAACGACCACACCGACGATGAGCCAGTGGCTCAGACTCATTGCACCCATAGGAGACGCCCTTTCGAACCAGGCCTGTAGAACGTAGCAGGCGAAACCGCACCCTGCTAGCGCCGGCTCCGTTTCACCGCGCGAAACAACCTGACTTATGTACAGCAGTTCCTCGCCGCGCGCGCTGCCACTGCTTATTTGTGGCCGGAGGCAATCATCCCTGGCGGGCGAGGGCCCCCTGACTTAGGAGCCTCGGGCCGTGGAACGGATTCTGGACCTTTTCCTGCACTTGGACACCCACCTCGCCTCGCTCTCCAGTTCGCTGGGGCCGTGGATGTACGTGCTGCTGTTCGGAATTCTGTTCTGTGAGACGGGGCTGGTGATCATGCCCTTCTTGCCGGGCGACTCGCTCCTGTTCGCCGTCGGTGCGCTCTGCGCTCTGCCCGACTCGGGGCTCTCGCTCGGGCCGATGATGCTCCTGCTGGTCGCCGCCGCCGTCCTGGGTGACGCGCTCAACTACGCCATCGGCCGACGTCTGGGCCCGGCCGTGTTCCGCAGCGAGTCCTCCGCGCTGCTCGACAAGAAGCACCTGCTGCACACGCAGCGCTTCTACGAGAAGCACGGCGGCAAGACGATCATCCTGGCGCGCTTCATCCCCATCGTCCGCACGTTCGCTCCGTTCGTCGCCGGCATCGGCCACATGAGCTACCGCCGCTTCGCGCTGTTCAACGTGACCGGCGCCGTGGCCTGGGTCGTGGGCTTCCTCGCGCTCGGCTACGGCTTCGGCAACATGCCGATCGTCAAGAAGCAGTTCCACTACGTGATCCTCGCCATCATCGTGGTGTCGGTGTTGCCCGCGGTGATCGAGTTCTTGCGCGCTCGGCGCGCCACGGCCTCGCCCGATGGCGGCGAAGCCAATCCGCAGCCCGAGCCCGTCGAGCCCAACTGAGCCTGCCACTCCGGACCTGCCTCACCGCGCTCGCCTCACCGCGCTCGGAAGCAAGCGCCGCGCTCGGTCACCCTGAAAAGCAAAGACGCGGTAGCCGAACCTTCGTTCGACCACCGCGTCCGGAAGCTGGGCCCTTTTGCTCAGCCCTTCGCCTCAGCTGCCCTCCTCAGCCTCAGCCCTGGGCCGGCGCGGCCTGCGGCTGCTCCTTGGCGCGCTTCTCCGTCTCGTCCAGCAGCTGCTGGAGCGCCTTCTCGTAGGCGTCCGTTTGCTCCTGGGTGCGCTTCTCCAAGTTGTCGAGCGCCGCGCGGGCCTTCTCCACCGACTCGTCCACTCGAGCCAGCGCCGCCTCGGCGTCCTTGGCCCGCGTCTCGGCCAGCTTGCGACGGCGCGGCGTGGTGGCCTTGTCGGCGGCGACCTGCTTCTCCTTCTCGCTGGTGTCCTGCAGCGTGCGCTTCACCGTGTCGGCGTCACTGACGAGCGCCTCGAGGCGCTGCTTCTCGCGCGGCAGCACGACATGCACGAAGTGGCTGGTGGCCGCCAGCTCGTCCGCCTGCTTCTCCAGCGTCTCGACGTTCTGCTTGCCCAACAGCTCCTCGTTCTCCTCGATGTAGCGATGCGCGGGGTTGGCCTCGCGCGAGCGCTCCTCGAGCTGCTTCTGGATGGCGCGCTGCTGACCCGCCGAAGCGGCCGAGCCTGCTGCGTCGACCTGCTCGGCCGCCACGCCCTTCTCGGACAGAACATGGCGCACCGCGCCTGCCGTCTGCTGACCCAGCTTGTCCTTCTCCTCGCGGGCAAAGCGAGCCACGCACTCACCCTCCTCGGCCCGCTCGTCGTAGGCCTGGCTCTCGCCCGCTGCGTCGGCCTTCACGTAGACCTCACGGACGGCGGCGTAGTCGGCCTTCTTCACGGCGTCGGGGTAGCTGGCCAGCTCACCGGTGACCCGCGTGGCGTCGCCCTCTCCCTCGGAGACGGTGCTGGCCGATTCGCTGATCGTGTCGGGGTAGCGCTCCGCATAGGAGCTCTCACCGGCGGACGATTGGGTGGTGGGACCGGTCGAGGACTGGCTGGCGCAAGCCAGCTGCAGGCAAGCCAAGGCCACCGCCCCGGCAAAGGAGAAACCAAAGCGCGAGCGCTCGAGAACGAGTCGTACAGTCATCCCGACGGCTTATCCCGACGCGGCGACGGTCACAACGGCCCGGACACATCCCCTGGGGCGTCCCGACCATTCAACCGACTGCGAAACCGACCAAACTGCGCAGCCGCGACGCATGTCTCGGCCGAGCGCATCAGCAGTGCTTCAGCTGGCTTTCCGCTCACGCAGCACGGATGCAACCGTGCCGATGGTCAACAGTCCAGCAATCACGGCCAGCGAGATCAACGGATCCAGATGTAGGCCGAAGTGGTGGGTCACCAGCATCTTGGCGCCGACGAAGATCAGGATCACGGCCAACGTCGGCTTCAAGTAGTGGAACCGATCGAGCGCCGACTGCAGCGCGAAGAACAACGAGCGCAGGCCGAGGATGGCGAACACGTTCGAGGTCATGACGATGAACGGATCGAGCGTCACGGCGAACACCGCGGGGACCGAGTCGACCGCGAACAGGACGTCGGTCGCCTCGACGGCGATCAGCGCCAAAAACAGCGGCGTGACCGCGCGCTTGCCGTCCTCGACCACGAAGAAATGCGTACCGTGGAAGTCCCGCGCGACCGGGTAGACCCGACGCACGAAGCCCACGATGGCGTTCTCGCCCATCTCGTCGTCGTCGTCGTCCCCGCCGAACATCTTCACGCCGGTGAAGAGCAGCAGCGCGCCCAGCACGTACATCAACCAGGCGAAGCGGTGGATGGCCGCCGTACCGGCGAAAATCATGGTGCCGCGCATGATCAGCGCACCGAGCACGCCCCAATAGAGGACGCGGTGCTGGGCGATCGAAGGCACCCGGAAGGACGCCATGATCGCCGCGATGACGAAGATGTTGTCCAAGCTCAACATCTTCTCGATCAGGTAGGCCGTGAAGAAGCGAACGGCCGCATCCCGCCCCCCGAGGAACTCGCCGCCGCTCACCGGCAGGTGGTTCTCGTAGATGAAGTAGACGCCGACGTTGAAGACCATGGAGACGGCGACCCAGACCGCCGTCCACCCCAGCGCCTCTCGCGTACCGATCGCGTGTGGCTTCTTGTGGAAGACACCCAGATCGAGGGCGAGCAGCGCGAACACCAGGAGGAAGAATCCTCCCCACAGCAGGAGACCCATGTTCTTCCGCTCTACCTAGTCGATCCCGGCTGGCCGCGCGAACGCGCGGCCCCGCCAGGCTGAAATTCTCTACATTTGCTCGAGCGTCTGGCCCTTCGTCTCGCGGATGGAGCGGAGGACGAAGACGATCGAGAGACCCGCGAACAACGCGTAGATGGCGTACGAAGCGGCCAGGCCCAACGAGCCCAGGAAAATCGGGAACGTCATGGTGACCACGAAGTTGGCGACCCACTGGGCGCTGGCGCCCACGCTGAGCGCCGCGCCGCGGTACTGGTTGGGGAACATCTCACCGAGCAGCACCCAGACGACCGGGCCCCACGACACACCGAACGAGAAGACGTAGAGGTTGGCCAGAACCAGCGCGACCAGGCCTACGCCCGAAGGCAGGACCAGCGATCCCTGAGCGTCGAGAACACCCTGCGCGAAGCAAATGGCCAACCCGCCCAGGGTGACCGTCATGCCGAGCGAGCCGGCGATGAGCAGCGGCTTGCGCCCCAGCCTGTCGATCAGCGCCATGGCCACGAAGGTCGACAGCAGGTTGACCGTTCCGCTCACCAGGTTGACGAGCAGCGCCTCCGACTCACTGAAGCCGGCCGAGCGCCACAGCACCTCGCCGTAGTAGAATACGACGTTGATACCCACGAACTGCTGCAGGACGCTGAGGCCGATGCCCACCCAGACCAGCGGGAACCAGCGCTTGGTCGCCGGATCGATCAAATCACGGAAGCTCGGCGCGTGATCGCTGTCCAAGCTGGCCTTCACGCTCGCCACGAGCTCGCTGGGCACGCCGCCGCCGATGCGCGCGAACACGGCCTCGGCCTCGGCCAGCTTGCCCTTGGCGACCAGGTAGCGAGGTGACTCGGGGATGGCGAGCACGCCGAGCAGCAACGCGACGGCCGGCAACACACCCATCCAGAACATCCAGCGGAAGGCCTGCTGGCCCAACCAGAAATGCGAATCCGCCGAGCCGGCGCCCTGCGCGATGGCGTAGTTGGACAGGAAGGCCAGCAGGATGCCGGTGACGATGGCCAGCTGCTGAAGCGAAGCCAGGCGACCACGCACGTGCGCCGGCGCGACCTCACTGATGTAGGCGGGAGCCAGCACGCTCGCCGAGCCGATGGCGCCACCGCCGATGAGGCGGAAGAGCACGAACACCAGCGACGAAGTCGCGTAGCCGGAGCCGAGGGAGCTGACGATGAAGCCGACGGCCGTGGCGAACAACATGACCTTGCGGCCGTAGCGATCGGCGAGGGGCCCCGCCACGAAGGCGCCAACCGCACTGCCCAGCAGCATCGATGCGACCGAGAAGCCGGTCCCCACCGAGCTGGAGCCGAATGCGCCTTGGAGCGCCGACACGGTGCCGTTGATCACGCCGCTGTCGAAGCCGAACAGGAAGCCACCAATGGCGGCTACACTGGCGATCAAGATGACATAACCAATGGATGACTTTGCGCCTGCTTGCATATTCCCCTCGTCTTCTTTCTCCCAAACCGGGCTCCCAAACAAGCTCTCTCGACCCAATCCACCCAGCATGCCAACGTCGCGTCATGTCCTTCGGGATCGCGCTGGGCCGATCGCTGGGCCCCTCCCTCGGCCGCTTGGCTCGGGTCACCTGCTTCGCCGCAGCCCTGCTCGGCTGTGGTCCGGAGAAGGTCCAAGTGAGCGAGGGACCTCGAAGTTACGCCCCCGACGACTACAGCGCCGTCCAGAGGCGATGGACCCGTGACAGCCGACTCAACACGCTGGCCGCCATGGACAATGTGCTCACGGTCACGAGCACCTACGAGTCCTGGGACTTCCGCCACGCCTGGGTGTCGCGCTACGCGGAAGATTACCGCCTGAGCGCCGCCGAGCGACGCAGCATGCTGGATCGCTCCCTCGCCGAAGCCCGCGCCGGCGAGACCTTCTACGTCGCCCTGTTCGCCCAGAACCAGAAGTACGGCGATCTGAAGATCGATGATCCAACCTGGATCGTCAGGCTGGTCGATGACTCCGGGAACGAGACGCCTCCCCTGAACGTCGAGCGCATCCGCAAGCCCACCGCGGTCGAGCTCACCTACTTCCCCTACACCTCGCCCTGGCGCCTGGTGTATCGCATCACCTTCCCACGACAGAACGCCCGCGGCACATCGATCGTGCGCCCCGACGCGCGCTGGTTCGGCCTGCGTTTCGCGGGCCCCCTCGGCAACACGACCCTGGTTTGGGAAGTCGAGCGCTGAACCTCAGCCGGCGAGCAGCTCGATGAACGGCGGGCAGGTGGCCAGCAGTTCGTGCGCCGCCATGCGGGTGGCGTAGAGCAAGAGCGCCCCT
>DATIDO010000338.1:0-6703 GCA_035456245.1 Polyangiaceae bacterium | reverse complement strand
CTTCGTCTGGGAACCGTGGATGGGCACGCTGCTTTACGGCATCGGCTTCACGGCGGCCATCATGACCGCGTTCTACATGACGCGATTGCTCATCGGCACGTTCTTCGGTGAGTTCAAGGGCTGGACGATCGTCCCGGGTTGGGTCGATCCGCATGCGGCTCACGGTCACGACGACCATGGCCACGATGCCCATGGTCACGACGACCACGGTCACGATGCCCATCACCACCACGAAGAGCCGGGCCCCGACATGCAGGGCCCGACTCCCCACGAGTCCCCCTGGCAGATGACCCTGCCGCTCGTGGTTCTCGGTGCGCTGGCGGCCTTCGGTGGCTTCCTGAACGCTCACCCGCTCCACCTGGTCGGCCTGCACCTGACGCCGCTCGAGAACTTCCTCGAGCCGCTGTTCGCTGCCGGTCAAGCCGTGGTGAAGCCGGTCGAGGGGGCCGATACCTTCGAGGGCATCGGACTCGGTCTGGCGCTCGTCGCCTTCCTGGCCGGTGCAGGCGCAGCCTACTGGATCTACGTGCAACAGAAGGGTGAGCCGGCGCGTCAGCTGGCTGCCCAGCAGCCCAAGCTTCACCAGCTGGTGCTCGACAAGTGGCGCGTGGACGAGTTCTACCAGGCCTACGTCATCGGCGCGCTCGATCAGGTCGCCGACCTGTGCGTGTGGTTCGACAAGGTCGTCGTCGACGGCATCCTGGCGCGCCTCAGCGCGTTCCTGGTGGCCCTCTCCGGCACCATCCTGCGTCAGTTCCAGACCGGCCGCTTGCAGGCTTACGCCGCAGTGCTGGTGCTCGGACTCGGTGCGGTGGGCTGCTACGTGATCGCCCCGCAGGCGAGCGTTCGGCAGACCATCGACGAGGCCCGCGGTACCTACGCCCTCACGGCTGCACCCGGCTTCGGCTACCAGTACCGCTGGGACGTCGATGGCAAGGACGGCTGGGATGGCGAGTTCTCCGAGGAGGCCGCCAAGTCCTTCAGCCTGAAGGCAGACGAGGAGCGCAAGGTGCAGCTCGAGGTGAAGAACGCCTTGGGTCAGACCTCGCACGAGACGTTCACCTTCGTTCGTCCGCGCCTCGATCTCTCGGCGACCGCGCCGGTGAAGGCGACGGTCACCCGGGGCGCTGACGGCAAGGTCCGCGCCGTCCCCGGCCATGATCCAGAAGCATTGAAGCGAGCCCTCCAGAAGGGAGCTCACTGAACCATGAACCCCCTGTTCCAAGCGTTCTTCGAGGCCGCGCCGTTCCTCCTGGCCTTCGGGCTCTTCTCGCTGCTGCCGACCGGCCGTAGCTGGGCCGAGCGGTTGGCGGTGGGCGCGGTGGCCGGCCTGGTCACCCTGTTCGTCTCGTCGATGTGGCCCGGTGCCGAGGCCGAAGCTCCGGCTGCCGGCCATTGGCCGCACCTGCTCAACCTGGTGCTGCTCCTGCCCTTGGTGGGTGGCGTCGGTATCCTGTTCCTGCCGCGCCAGTCGCCCAAGCTGCTCAAGCGCTACACGCTGGCGGTGCTGGGTCTGGACTTCATCGTTTCGCTGTTCCTCTTGAAGGTCACGAAGTCGACGGGGTGGCAGCTGCAGTACATCCACGACTGGGTGCCGAGCTTCGGCATTCGCTACCACGTGGCCGTGGACGGGATCAGCACCTGGATGGTGCTGCTCAGCACCTTCTCGACGCCGATTGCTGCCATCGTCTCGTTCGGTTCGGTGCAGAAGCGCATCAAGGACCTGTGCTTCGCGCTGCTGATCCTGCACGGCGCCATGATCGGCGCGTTCATCTCGCTGGATCTGTTCCTGTTCTTCGTCTTCTGGGAGCTGATGCTGCTGCCGATGCTGATCCTGATCGGCGTCTTCGGCGGCGTGGAGCGCATCAAGGCGGCCTACAAGTTCTTCCTCTACACGATGGTCGGCTCGATGATGATGCTGGCCGCCATCCTGTACATGGTCTGGACGCACCATCAGCTGGCTGGCTACTGGACCTTCGACTACCTGGCGCTCTCGCATCTGGTCTTGCCGAAGACGGCCGCCTGGCTCTGCTTCTTCGGCTTTGCCCTGGCGTTCCTGATCAAGGTGCCGATGTTCCCGTTCCACACCTGGTTGCCGGACGCGCACGTCCAGGCTCCAACGGGTGGTTCGATCATCCTGGCTGCCGTGCTGCTGAAGCTCGGAACCTACGGATACATCCGCTTCTGCATGGGCATGCTGGGTGGCCCCGCCGGTGAGGCCGGCACGCCGCTGGCCAGCGTGGTCATAGTGCTGGGCATCGTCTACGGCGCGCTGATTGCCTGGAAGCAGGACGACGTGAAGCGCTTGGTCGCCTACTCGTCGGTGGCCCACATGGGCTACGTGATGCTGGGCCTGTTCGCCGCGAACCGGGCCGGTGTCGAGGGTGCCATCCTGCAGATGCTGAACCACGGCGTGTCGACCGGCGCGCTCTTCCTCTTGGTCGGCGTCATCTACGACCGTCGCCACACCCGCCTGGTCAAGGAGTTCGGCGGCATCGCCCAGGTCATGCCCGTCTACACCGTGCTGTTCATCGTCGTGACGATGTCGAGCATCGGCGTGCCGGGGACCAACGGCTTCGTCGGCGAGTTCATGATCATCATGGGCACGTTCCTCTCGGAACACCTCGGACCGTTCTCGCACCTGCAGGGCATCCTGGCCTCGTCGGGCGTGATCCTCGCGGCCGTCTACATGCTGAGCGTGGTGCAGAAGGTGTTCTTCGGTCCGCTCACCAACCAGAAGAACGCCCACCTGGAGGACATCAACGTCCGCGAGTCGATCGCCATCGCCCCGCTGATCGCGATGATTTTCGTGATTGGCTTCTTCCCCAGCCTGTTCCTGTCGCGCATGACGCCTTCGGTGGAGGCCACGCTCGATCGCTTCCGCGAACACCGCACGGAGTTCACCGGTCAGACCGACAGCTCGCCCGCGCGCCTGCTGGCACGCAAGGGTGGGCCACTCGAGGTCGGTTACCCCGAGGCACCCGGTGCCGCGGCCGCCGCCCCCGAGGGTGCCGTTGCGCAGGCTGATCGCGCCCAGAAAGGGGCCCAGTAATGAACGTCTTCTTTGGCTTGTCGCCGCTGTTGGCGGTGGGGTTGGGTGGCCTGCTGTTGATGCTGGCCGAGGCCTTTGGTTCGCCGGCGCCCGGCGCTGGTCGCAATGGCCAAGGTGAGGTCGTCGACGCCGGTGCCGGTCGCGGCGCCGAGCTGGGCCTGATCGCCACCGTCGTGCTGTTCGCCGGCGCGATCTTCTCGGCGGCTGTCTGGCTCGTCGGTCCGGAGAACCTGCCGGGACTGGAGACGGTCCAGCCGTTCCTGGTCATCGACCGTTTCAGCGTGTTCTTCAGCTTCGTGCTGTGCCTTTCCGGCGGCCTGGTGGCCCTGCTGGCCGGCGCCTACCTGCCCGAGCACAAGATCGACCGCGGGGAGTTCTTCCCGCTCTTGGTCTTCTCGACCGTCGGCGCCCAGGCGCTGGTGGCTTCCGGCGATCTGCTGAGCCTTTTCGTCGCGCTCGAGACCATGTCGCTCGGCGTGTACGCGATGATCGGTATGCGCCGCGCCAGCCCTCGGGCCAGCGAGGCCGCGCTGAAGTACTTCCTGTTGGGCTCGTTCGCCGCAGCCATCCTGCTCTTCGGCGGGGCGCTGCTCTACGGAGCCACGGGTCACACGGATCTGGTCGGCATCGGTCAGTCGATCCGTTCGCTGAACGGTGACGAGCTGCTCGGCAAGGCTGGGCTGGTCCTGGTGGGCTTGGCGCTGATCCTGGTCGGTCTGTGCTTCAAGGTGAGCGCGGTGCCCTTCCACATGTGGACTCCCGACGCGTACGAGGGTGCTCCGACCCCGACCACCGGCTACATGGGTGCGTTGGTGAAGAGCGCAGCCTTCGCCGTCATGCTGCGCGTGCTCTTGGTCGCCTTCGGCGATCCGCGCCTCGCCAGCTGGGGCTCGGGCTGGCCGCCCGTCGTCGGTGGCCTGGCCGTGACCAGCATGTTCGTCGCCAACTTCATCGCCGGTCGTCAGGAGTCGGTGAAGCGCATGCTCGCCTACTCGTCGATCGCGCACGCTGGCTACGCCATGGTGGGTATCGTCGCAGCCAGCCGGGATGCCGGGGCCCAGTCGTCGGTTCTGTTCTACATGGCGGGCTACGCCCTCTCGACGGTCGGTGCGTTCGGCGCACTGGCGTTGGCCGGTCGTTTCGGTGCCGAGGCCGTGAGCTACGAGGACTTGGCTGGTCTGGGGCGCCGTCACCCCGCGGTTGCCCTGGCCTTCAGCTTCTTCCTGGTCTCGCTCGCCGGCGTGCCGCCGACCGCAGGCTTCTTCGGCAAGTTCTACGTCTTCAAGGCGGCGATCGACAACGAACTCTACTGGTTGGCGGTGCTCGGCCTGCTGAACAGCGTGCTCGGCGCCTACTACTACCTGAAGGTGCTGGTCTACATGTACATGCGCGAGCCCAAGACGGGGGCAGCCATCGCCCGCCCGATGAGCTCGGGCTACGTCTCGATGGCCCTCATCATTGCTGCCGTGTTCGTCCTCGGCATCGGCGTACTGCCGGATCGGCTGATCGAGCTGGCCAGCGCCGCGGCTCTGCACTGATCCGCGAGTACTGATCCGCGAGCGTCGATACGAGTGTGGCCGGAGGGATCCGGCCCAGCGAATGGCGAGAGCTCCGGCCCTCGCCATTCCTCATTTCTGGGTCGGAGCGAGCTCGCTCGGCAGTGCCAAGAAGGCCGTGACGCGCTTGCGTCCGACCAAGAACGGTTCGTAGACCAGCCGCAGTTCGTTCGCCGACGAAGGGACGTCGAAGGCCACCTGCCCCTGGGCTCGCTCCGAGCCGGACAGCCGCGCGCTCGGCAAGCTCGGTCCGCAGCCAGCCAGCGTGGCGCCGTAGCGGAGCCCTTCTCCGTCTTCGAGCGAAAAGCCGAGCGGTCCCACGGGGACGATGCGTTGAGTCTTGGCGCGGACCTCGAGCTCGACGGCGAGACGACGGTGGTTGGGCGGCGGGAGGAAGGGAGCCTCCGGCACGCACGCGCGCAGCTCACCGACGTGGACCGAGAAGTCGGCGTCGTCGTACTTGGCCTCGAGCTCGGCGAAGGGAGGCGACGTGGTCGCGAGCGGAGTCGGAGGCTCGAGCTGCAGCTGCTCGGACGAAGCGGGAGGCGTCTCGGTCGTCGGCGGATCCGTCGACGAGTGCCGCTCGGAGCGACAGGCCGACAAAACCGCGAGGCCGATCAGGACGGCGCCCGGCCGAGTGAGCGTCACTGCTCGTCCTCTTCGGCCGGTGGAGCAGTCGGGCTGGAGGCGAGCGCGACCGACAACGAACTCTCCTGGTTCGCGGCTCCGCCCAGGCGAGGGGCGTAAACGAGCGAGTCGATCTGCTTGTTCAGCGGAACGGGGAAATTGAGGAAGCCGTCGGCATGCTCACCGGCGTAGAGCGGCGCACCGGACAGGACGGGGGAGCAGCCTGGCAACTCCGCCAAATAGCGGCTCCGATCCGTGGCGAGCACCGAGCCATAGAAGTAGTTGGCGGGCACGCCTCGAGAGTGGTTCGACTCGACCCGCACCCTCACACCCAGGACCCGCGTCTTGGTCGTGTCCAGGCCAGGGGGAGCCGGACAGGGGGTGACCTCGAGCACCTCGATACGGAAGGGCGCCGGATCAGCAGGCGGGGACGAACTCCGATCGCACGCGGTGCACGCCAGGAGTCCCAGGGGTAGGGCGGGCAAGAGCCGTCGCATGAGCGCGGCGATGCTAGAGCGACGAACGGTTGGCCGCGAGGCCAAGCGTGACATCGCTCCAAACCGCGAAATTGAGCCACGAACGAGCAAGAGGAGTGGCCGGAGCAGGTGACCCGGGCCGCCGCACCCCATTCGGGAGGGGCGGATTGCCGGCAGCTCCCCGGCGAGCCGAGTGACGCTCGCGTACGACGGCTGGGCACGTGGGGAAGTGGTGACATGGTGGGCAGCGAGCGCCGATTTGCTATGAGGGGCACGCATGCGAACGCTCGCTTCGACTTCGAGTTTCGGTCCCGTCCTCGCGGGTCTGTTGGGCTGTGCCTTCCTGGTCGGTTGCGACGGGAAGGGAGCAGGGGCGTCGGCCGACTCGGCGCCTGCGCCGGCGGCGTCGAGCGCCTCGATTCAGCAGGCCGAGGGCAGCGCCGAGGCGATGCGGCGCAAGACCGAGGTGCTCCCGCCGGCCGAGGTGGTCGCGGACACCAACAACCCCGGTAAGCTGCCGATCCATTCGGGGCCCACTGGTACGGTGCGGGGGCGAGTGCGCGTGAGTGGGGACGAGGCTCCGGTGGCGAGTGGTGAGATCGACAAAGCGCGCGCCGATTGCCAGCTGGCGCGTCCGATGTACGGCAAGCTGTTCCGCGAAGGCAACGAGCGGAGCCTCGCGGACGCCCTGGTGGCCGTGACCGGCTACGAGGGATACGTGGCGCCCAAGAAGGACACGGTCGAGATCCGAGGCAACGGCTGCGCCTGGGACCGCCGTACCGTGGTCATGACCTTTGGCCAGAAGCTCGACGTGACGGCAGCGGACAACCGCACCTACGTACCGGAGCTCGTGGGTCAGACGAACGTAGCGCAATTGTTCGTCATGCCCGGCGCCGATCCCGTCAAGCTCGTGCCGCGCAAGCCCGGGCGCTTCCTCCTGCTCGACAGCATGCGCCTCTACAGTCGCGCGGAGGTGTTCGTCTTGAATTACC
>DATIDO010000337.1:0-5322 GCA_035456245.1 Polyangiaceae bacterium | reverse complement strand
TGGTCAGGTTGAGTGCTGGGGTGCCGAGGCGGGGAGCGCCGGTCGAGAGCCCGACGGCGACGAGCTCGTGGGGGCCACTCACGGCGAGCGACGGGGCGCCCAGGGTCGGCGCGCCAGCAGCGAGCGAGAACGCCCCCAGGGCGTGCCGCTGCCGGAGGGTGGGGCTACCGAGCACCGGCGCGCCAGCGGCCACCGCAGAGGTCGTCAGGGCGTGGCGCTGAGCCAGCGCGGGCGTGCCCAGCGTGGGTGCCCCCGTCTCGATGCTCCCGGCGGTCAGGTCGTGGGTGGGGGCCGCGTCACCAGGGAACGTCGGAGCGTCCGCGACCGCCGCGCCGATGGTGCCCGTGAGCGTCCAGTCGGGGTCGGTGCCCCAGAGGTTCTGGTTGGCGGTGCCCGGGTCCTGGTTCCGCGTGAAGAACCTGCTGTCCTCTTCGTCGACGATCGGGCTCGACGTGCGAGCCTGCTCGATCCAGCCGGCCGCGCCCAGGTTGACGCTGTAGTCCCAGGCAACGCTGAAGAGCGTGCCGCGCGCATCGTTGGCGAACTCTCCGCCGCCGATGGTCAGCCAGTTCCAGTACGCATGCCCTTCGAAGGTGGCGAACAGCGTGGCCGAGGTGTCGCCCTCGTAGGCGTAGTACCAGCGCGTGTCGCTGCCGTCGTAGACGTAGCCAACGCACACCCACTGGTCCGTGACCGGCAGGAGGAACTGGTTGTCGGGCTCGCCGGTGATTTCCTCAACGAACAGCTCACCCTCGGAGTAGCCCCCGAGGAACTGCCCGTTCGTGAACGAGATACGGCGCCCATTGGACGGGCTGACGCACTTGGTCCACACGCCCACCGAGCGGGGAGTGCTCCACGACGTGTCGGCGTCGGCGCGCTGGTAGCGCCACGCCGCGTCGCCGCTCGGGACCGAATGCGTCGGGCTCGTCATGGCCTCACGCGGCGTCGGGGATGCCGATGGGGAAGCTCGTGAGGGTGAACGTGTTGCCCAGAACCAGCAGCTGGTCGTTTCCGAGGTCGCCCCACGCCAGGAGCGCCGTACCGGTGACATCGAGGAGCGCCCACACCTCGCCCGACGCTGAGCCGCCACCCGGGTCGACAACGCCGTCGGCGATCGCGCTCACCGTGACTTGTCGTCCGTTCGGGGTTCGATCGGCCGGCGGTGCGACGGTCGGCGCGTCCTTGTACGCGATGGTCTTGGTCACGGCGTCGGCGTAGCTGCTCGGCGCAGAGGAAAGAATCGCGAGCCGCTCGGCGTTCGCCGTCAGGTAGGCGAGCCCGTTGTCGAGGATCAGGTCGTTCAGGTAGGCCATCTCAGTGGTTCTCCTTCACGGGCTCGGGGGCCCGGATGATGATCGGGACCTGCTCGCGCAGGGTCCAGGTGATGAACCCGACGAGCAGGGCGGTCACGAGGAAGATGAAGATCGTGACGCGCTGCAGCGGGGTGAATGCCGCCAGGAAGCGGCTGGCCGCTTTGCCCGTCTCGCGGATCACTTCACCTTTCGCGGTCGTCGGGCGCTCGCTGTCAGCGAACTCCGTCTGGGTGACGTCGTCGAAGCGGTCGACAGGTTCGCCCATGAGCTGGCGGATCTTGTCGACGTTCGCCTGCACGGCGAGCGTCTCATCGGAACGGACTGGGCGGACCAACTTAAGCCGTCCTTTCGAGTCGCTTGAGTCGCTCGTCGGTCGTTTTTCGGAAGGCGGTGGCGTCTTCTCGGTCATTTTCGAGGGCGTTCAGGAGGTCGGCGATTCGCCTGTTGTTGGTGCCCAAGGCTTCGAGGACTTCCTTGTTCCCGTTCGCCAACGCGTCGGTGTTGAGGTCGGTTCTGTGCGCGAGCTTGTCGAGCGAATCAGCAACAGCGACCAGCGATTGGCGCAGCGCCTCGTGAGCTTGTTCGTGGTTCATGGGTACCGCTCCTTCGCCAGTTCGAAATGGGGGCCATCGATGAAGACCCGAAGGCCCGCGGCCTTGCGCCGCGAGACGTACTCGGCGACCTCGCCGGCGAGGTCGAGTCCGTCGAGGTCCTCGAGATGCCGGTCCCAAACTCCGCCCCAGCGGATCGGGACCTGCTCTTCGTTGGCAGCCTGCCGGACCGCGCTGGCGATTCGGTAGTAGAGCGGCCAGTCCCACGAGAGGCGACCACCCACGTAGGCAGCGAGGTCGACGGCATGGCCGGTCAGGTGCCTCGAGTCGCGAGTGAGCGAAGCACCCGATTGAACGAGCTCGCTCTGCCTCGCGGCCGTCCGCACGCCCTCGATGACGGAGAAGTCGACGGGGGTGACCTGGATCGCGCGCCGCACGACCGCCACGAGGTCAGGGTGCACGCCGACCAGCGCCCGGTCGCTCTTGGCTCCGAGCACGAAGGTCACGGGCTCCCCCGGTGCGGCGCGCCAGCGCTCTCGCCGATGGCCTCCTCCTCGAGCGCCTGGCGAGTCAGCCCCTCCTGCAGCAAGCGGCGCGCGGTCGTGTCCTCTCGGTTCTCGAGAGCGCCCGCGATGGCGGGGACCAGGTCGAGCGCCAGCGGCAGCAGCCGCTCGAGCACCTTGACGACGGCGGCGCCTTCACCGGCCATGGTCGCACGCCTCCTGCTCGGCCTCGAGCTCGGCCATGAGCGCCACGCGGTGCGAGCACTCGAGCCACTGGACCTCGGCCGGAGGGCACAGCTCTCGGCGTCGTTGGCGCCAATCGCTCGCCACCCGAGCCTGGCAGGCCTGGTAGGCCGGCTCATCCGGAGGGAGCTTGGGCGAGCAGCCGAGGACCAGGAGGACGAGCAGCGATGCTCCGCCCGCCTTCTTCGCTTTCTCCCACGCTGCTACCCGCTTGGCCGCTTGGGTCGCTGCGGCGTGCAGCGCGCCCTGGTAGGGCCCTGGCAACCAGCGCAGAGCGTGGTGCCAAAGCGGAGCCAGCGCTCCCGCCACTGCCCCGAGCACGGTGTTGATGGGCTCACCTGTCGTCACGCCTGCGAACGCGGCGGCGAAGATGACGCTCGGCAGCCCCTGGACCACGACGCTCGCCGGACCCTCGGGATTCGGCCAGAGCGTCAGCGGCAGCCACAGTGACGGCAGCCAGCGCCGGACACTGTAGACCAGCAGCCACGTCGAGAGAGTCAGCAGCCCCCAGGGGAGCAACGGGTGGATGTTCGTCAGGTAGTCGTAGATCATAGGTTCGTTGAGCCAATCTGGTTTGCCTCAGAGGCTGTATTCGGCCTTCGCCCACTGGAGCCAGTCGAGCGCCTGCACGTCGGTCGGCCACCCCGGCATTGCGCCGAAATAGGCAAAAGGCGCATCCCAGTTGCCGTTCAGTTCCTCGAAGCCCAAGAGCGTGAGGCCACCGAGGTTGCCAATGGATGAGATGTTCCGCGTGGCCGCTTCGTAGTGTCGACGCGCCCCGTTGATGTAGATGTCGAGCTTGGAATACTCGGTCGTGCCCGAGGCACCTAGACAGCGCTGCACAGCGAAAAACGGTAACCCTACGAACGCCGCCATGTTGTAGGGGATCACGTCGGCGGTGCCGCCTTCGACGTTGGCCCATCGCCAATTGTAGACGCCACCCGAGTTCGCCACGGCGAGGGGAAAAGCCTTGCTGCCGCCGTAACTAGCCGCCGAACCACTGCACCCTGCGTGCGCACCAGACGCGATGGTCGGGACAACCCCGGCGAAGACGTACGTGAGCTTGTTACCGCTGGCTGCCACCGCCGGCGCAGCCCCACGAATAGCCAAGCGCCCGCCATTCGAGCGCAGCGCCTTCTTAGCGCCGAGCGTCGCAACTAGCGGAGCGCCCGGATCGATTTCACCCAAGGTCCCCGTGCCCTTGCTGGGGGTCCACACAGTGCCGGCCGCGCCAACGCTTCCGGCGATGCCCGCCGAGTCGTAGACCAGAGACAGCGTGGCCATGGGATCCACCGCGGTCGGGTCCAGGTGATACTCGGCGGCGGCCCAGTCGAGCATGGCGCTCACCTGTGCATCTGACGGCCAGCCGCCCATTGCGCCGAAGTACGCGAAAGGCGCATCCCAGTTGCCGTTGGAATCCTCGAAGCCCAAGAGCGTGAGGCCACCTAGGGCCCCTGTGGTCACGATGTTTTGCGTGGGCGCGATGTACTGCAGCTTCACCCCGTCGATGTAGAGATCGAGGCGCGAATGATCGCCGGTTCCGTTCTGTCGGATGATGGCGAAGAAGCTTTTGCCGACCCAGGACGTGATGTCCGCAACGAAAACGTCGCGTGGAGTGGAGCTTGGGTTGGCACCGATCTGCCACGAGATGACTCCGCCCGTGTTTTCGAGCACGACTGGGAACGGCTTCGTGCCTCCGCCGTAGGCCGAGCCAGTCAGGCCGGCCCAGGCCCCCGGAGCCACGTATGGAATGACGCCCGCAATCGCGTACGTCATTTTGTTGCCGACGGGTGAGACGAGGGGAGAGTTCGTTTTGCTGGCGAGCCTTCCGCCGAGAGACCTCGCCGCGGCTTTCCCGCCGAACGAGGTCATCCAGGGAGTATTCGCATCTACGTCCGTGAGCGTCCCCGTGCCTTTCGACGGGACCCATGTGTTGGCACTGCCGGACGATCCGCTGAGGCCAGCGGAGTCGTAGACAAGGGTGAACACCCCCATCGGGTTCAGCCTCCGCGATGAGGCAGCGGCAATGACCCCGCCGGCCGCAATCACACAGCCTCCCGCTCACCAGTCAGGGTCCAGACGTTGGACGCCCGGTGCCAGAGCATGAGCTTGGCGCTCTGCCCTGACGCCTTGTTTGCAAACCTTGCGTTGGTGTCGATGGTCACGTCGCCGTCGACTGGGCTCACCGTGACCTGCCCGGCGCCCTTCTGGTAGATGTAGACGATCGAGCCGACTGGAATAGCGACCACTGCGACTTTCGGGATCGTCAGCGTGAACGGCGCAGCGTTGTCGCAAACGACGCACTTGCCGACGTCGGTCAACGCGAGCGTGTAGCTGGTTCCGCTTTGCGTGTTCGGCTCCAGGGTTGTCACCTCCGCGAGACGCGCTGCGCTCGACGGTGCGGCAGGGGCGCCGACGTTCGTGACCTCGATCCCGGTAGCGCTCGGGCTGACGCCGAGGATCATTCCGAGCGAAGGCGCGGCGTGCACGTGCGCCGCGTCCGAGACCATGCCCGAGCTACCAGGGTCAGGCGCACCGAGGCCTGCAGGCGGGTCGGTGGAGATGACGAGGCCGCCGCCGCCACCGCCGCCCGAAATCGTCACCTTGAGCCGCTTCGTGCTGTCGTCCTCGACAACCGACACGCCGTCCCCGATGAGCTCGATGGCGTTGTAGGACTTCTTCTCCTCGTCCTGCCACCAGACCGCGAGGGGC
>DATIDO010000336.1:0-9629 GCA_035456245.1 Polyangiaceae bacterium | reverse complement strand
GTAGTCTCCTCCGCCTCATGTTCACGGCGAAGCTGACGACGCGAGCCTGGGTACCAGCCTTCGCGTTGAGCTTGATGACTTGCGCTTGCGGCAAGTCGTCCAATCGAGCGGAGGCTTCGCGTGGTTCGGCTGCCGCCTCTCCTCCGACATCGCTTCCGGTACCGTCCCCGGCACCTCTCTCGACCACTCCCCCGACATCGCCATCCGCGAGCGCCAGCGATTCGACCGCCGGAAGCACGGCCCCTGGCGTTCGACGAGAACTAGCCGAGGCCGCCAAGAGCCGTTGCGCCACCGTGGCCCAGACTCAGCGACGCATCTTCGCCGCGTATTGGACGGATCTCCCGGGGCCGCGACTCTTGCCTACCGTTCGCGTCGACGCGCCAGCACCGGCCGCCCCCGCGCCAGCACCCGCCGCACCAACTCCCTCAGCGTCGGTACCAACGCCGCCCACCCTGGCGCCGCCAGCACCCGCCGCACCAACTCCCTCAGCGTCGGCACCAACACCCGCCGCCCCCGCGCCAACAGCACCCGAACCCGCCATCGACTTCGCGGCGCTCGACTCGGCCCACGGCGAACCCGAGGTCCCCGCTTGGGCCGGCCAGTGCATTCCGACCACGAAGGGAGCCTGGCTGCAGTTCATCGACGAGCTTTGGACCGACTCGAACGACACAGCCTACGGCAAGTGGGGGATCGGCTACGTCGAACCAGGCGGCAAGCTCCGCCTGGCTCCTCTGAGCCAGCAGGTCTACGCGAGCTCCGCGGCGAGCGCCGACGAACTCGTCCTCGAGCCCGACGAAGCGGGCGACTTCAGCTTGGCCGCCAGCCACGAGCATGGCTATGCGCTCACCACCGAGACCTTCGATTGGGACGGCGATGGCAGCGAGGAACTGTTCCTCTTCGTCGATACCTGGAACATGCGGCGCTACGCCAGCGGGGGGCGCATCTGGACCTACCGCGACGGCGTGCTGAAGCTCTATCCCCCCACGCGCAACACGTTGGTCACCCGCCTGAAGGACATCGACCAGGACGGACGACCCGATCTGATCCTCTCCATCGGCAGCAACTGGTATTTGTCGGAGGCCAGGATGGGAAGCGTCACGCGCGACGCGCTCGAGCTCATCGCGCACTCGCTGCCCGATGGGACGTTCTCGGTGAAGGACGATGTCGCAGTCGCCTTCGCGCGCCAGGCCTGTGCAGCCGCCACGCCTACCGCCGAGCTCTCCACCCTCCGAGACGTCCTCTGCGCGCGCATTCGCGGCCAATCGGAAGACACGGTGACACAGCGACTCGAGCGAACCTGCTCGAAGGATCCCGAGGCCGGCGAGTGTGACGACCTGGAAGACCTGCACTCGGCGATCGCCGAGCGGCCCCTGCTGGTCCTGCCCCCCGAGCACTGAAGGCGCCCGTGTCCGATGGTACCGCGTCCGACGGTACCGTGTCCGATGGTCCACGGGCAGTGGAAGGAGGGCCACGACCAGCCGCACGGCCAGCGCTCCAGCCAGGGCACAGGCCCTTCCTTTCGGCCGCCGAAGACGCCGTACGTTTTGGCACCAGAACTGCACTGGGGTGGAGTCGCGGCCAGAACGCCACTAGCTTCGGAAGGAAACAATGAAACTCGCACGCCCTCTCCTCGACTCGACCTCCCTCTGCCTCGGCCTGGCTCTGCTGACCGGTTGTTCCAAGAAGGAGGAGACGCCCCCCGCTCCCGAGGCGACAGCACCAGGAGCCAACTCCACCCCCGCGGCTACCCCGGCCGAGGCGCCCAACCAAGCTCCGGCCGAGGCGGCGGCTGCGGCTGGTCCGGTCAGTCTCGACTGTGGCTCGAACGGCTGGGAGCGCATCGAGGTGAAGGCTCTGCAAGATGGTGGAATCAGCGTACCGGCCGAGGGCGCCACCTTCCCGCAGTTCTCTTTCGCCGCGTGCGACGATCTGAAGGACTGCGGCCACCTGACGCTCAGCGAGAATCAGAAGCTCTTGGCAGTCGGGCAGAACGGCAACGATGTGCGCTTGGCCATCGCTCAGACCTGCAGCGACGACGTCGTCGTGTGGCTCGCCGATGGCACGGGCAAGGTCGTTTCGGGCTTCCGCGGCCACGACATCGCGATGGACAAGGCCGTGCTCGGCGGCGACCGCTTGCTGCTTTCGGGCATCGCGCGTCACCGCAGCCCCACGGCCGAAGACGGCTTCGTGCCGCGCGAGTACCTGTTCACGGTGCGCAGCAGCGCGCCCAAGAAGGTCGAAGTCGCACGCAACAAACAGGGCGCCGTCCCACTGGCTGCCGCCAGCCAGATCGTGGTCGTCGACGTGGGCGGCACGACCTGCACGACGATGTTCTGGAAGCTCGGAGTGGAAGAATGCGACTTCCAAGGCCCCGCCTCGGACGAGTGGGCGACCTTCGGCTCGCATATCGTCTTCGCTGACGGCGGCGCAGGAAAGACCTACGGAACCAAGGCTGGGCAGCGTGATCTCCTGCCCGCCCTCGACTGGATCGTCACCGACGGCGTCAACGTGGCCTGGTCGGCTGCGGGTGCGCTCACCATGACCCAGCCGAAGTTCGACCTGCCCGAGCTCGCTGGTACTCCAGCTCCTGGCGCAGCAGGTGCCAAACCGCTCGCCATCGGATGTCAGCGTTTGCTCGCCCGCGAAGGCGACGAGTACCACCTGCGCAACGTGAAGCTGGGCAGCGAGTGGCGCTTCCCCGCGAACCGCCTGCCCGAGGACAGCGGAGCCCCGGCCGCGCTCGGCTGCGACAAGCTCTACACCGACGCCGGCTACACGTTGGGCCTCGGCACCATCGGCAAGCCGGTCCCCCTCGCTGACGCTGCTGCAGCTGCGCCCGCAGGTGCCACGGCCGCTCCGGGCGGTGCGCCCAGCCCCGCCCCAGCAACCTCGGCCGCCCCGCCCGCCCCGAGCCCCAGCGCGGCCAAGTGACGCCCCTGCCCCCGATCGGAGCGCGCTTGCAGCGAAGCGCGCTCCGGACGGGAGCGACTCAGCCTCGCGAGGGCAATTTCTCCACGGTCGCCTTCGCCCCGCAGGCGCGCAGCTCCTGCACGGCTTTGGTGGCGTCGGCACGAACGAACGTGGGCACGCCGACCCAATACTCCGTCTGCTCGCCGAGCTCGACCTCGAGCGACATCAGTCGGTCGTTCAACTTCGGACAGCGCTCGAGCAACTTCTCTTTGGCGGCGTCTCCCGCTTTGCGCTCGGTGAAGCGTTCGGTTCGCGCGGTCCAGCTGTCGCGCAGCGTCTCCGTCTGCTCGCCGTCGCCGTTCACCCCGACCAGGTAGGCCTCGTAGCCATCGGGACCAGGTCCCCAGACTCGCCCCACACGCGTCAGTTCGTTCGGCCCGCTCTTCACCAGCTGGTAGTGGGTGTTCGACAGCCGACCGAAGCCCGCCTCTCGCACCGAATCGGGGCGCACCAAGACCAAGACCCCCTCGCTGTCGCGAGGGTTGGTCACGGCAATGAAAAGCCCCGACGTCTTGGCGTCGAAGGTCAGTGAACTCAGCTGGTAGCGCACCTCCTCCACCTCTCCCGACGAGGGGTCCTTCGACCGCCACCCCTTGCCGTCCTTCTCGATCTCACAACCGCTGGTCACGGTCAGATCGGCCTGCGCCGTGGGGGCGCCTTTGCGCTCGACCTGCACCAGCCAGGAACGCGAGCCGTTGACGCAGGGAGCGGCGCCCAGCACTGCGGAGCCGCCTCCGCCTGGGAGCTGGATCTTTTCGATCACCTTGTCGAGGACGAGTGGCGGGGGAGGAGGCGGAGGCGGTGGTGCCGGCGGCTCGGGGGAAGGCTCGACGGCCTGAGGCGCTTCGTCGAACGTCGGCGACGCCACCTCGGGCTCGGGCTGGGGCTCGGCCGGTGGAGGAGTGGAGGAGCAGCCCCAGTTGCCAGCCGCCAGCAAGACCATCCACGACGAGCGCATGCCACGGGAAGAGCCGACCGAACGCAGTTTCATGCATCCTGCCTAGGTCGCACCCCGGGGAGCCACAAGCGTCCCGGCGCCCCGGCCCGACGAAGCCAGCCCGGCGCCCCGCCCTGAGGAAGCCGTCCCGGCGCTGCACCGGACGACGGAAGGTTTCGCCCTCCCGGCGCGTACCACTGATCGCTAACCGTCGAGAAGATGCACGCCATGCTCAACGATTCGGTGGCAGCCCGACTGGAACGAAGGGCTACCGCCTACGCCGAACTCCCTGTCTTCCGCGCGCTGAACGCGGATCGCGTGCCCGTGGAGCGCTTCCCGGAATTCTTCCGCGAGCAGGCGGTGGCCGCCCGGTTCTTCCAGGATCTCATCTGGGCAGCGACAGAGACCGACGCCAACTCTCCCCCCGCGTTCCGGGAGTTCGCGACTCACCACCGCAAGGTCGATTCTGGACATTGGCGGTGGAGCGAACACGATCTGGTGGAGTCGGGCCAGCGGCCGCTCGGCATCGACGACTGCTTCAGCCTGCAGTTCCTGGAGACGCGCATCCAGATGGCTCGCATGCTGGCGCTGTTCCACGACGCACCCGCGCCAGAGCGCCTGGTGGCGCTCGCCGCCCTGGAGACGGCAGGCACCATCACGTTGGGCACTTTGTTCGCTTACGCGCAGCGCCACGGCCTCGATCGGCTGCTCTACATCGGTCCACCCCACGTGAACATCGAGGAGAGGCAGGTCGACCAGCTGAAAGAGCTACTCGGCCCCACGCTCGAAGGCCATGATCCCCGGCTTCTCGCCGTCGTCGATACGATGTTCGACGCGCTCGGCTGCATGTTCGTACGCGGCGCGACGCGCCACTGGGCCGATCTGCTGTCATGACCCCGACGAGCGAACTGCGTGAGCTCGGTGCCTTCTACGGCGTGGACGTGCGCCGCTGGGCAACGGCGTTCGGCCCTTCGCTCGATGGCTACGCCGAATGGGTCCTGGGCCGACAGGCCTTCTCGTTCGTCACGCTCGGCCCGGCCGCAATGCTGGCCGCAGCGGTCGACCTGCCCGCCCGCCAACGCTTCCAGCGCGCGGCGGCGAAGTGGCCCGAAGCGATCACCGGTATCAAGCTCGACACCTCCGAGCGGCGAGCGCCCACGGTGTACGTGCGCTGCGTCTGCCCCTGGGCCGAGGGCCTCGCCTGGCTGAGCGCGGAGTTCGGTGCGAGCGCTCAGGACGTCCCACCCGCACGGACGCTCTATGGCTTGGGATTTCAAGGGGCGGTGGTGAAGACCTACGCGCTCACGCCGAGCGGCTTCGTGTCTTGGCGACTCGGTGCTCCGTCTGCGACCCTCCAGCAAAAGGATTACCAGGCCGACGTTCCCTGGTCGGACATCGCTTGGCCCGACGAAGGTTGGCGAGGGGTTGCCGAACTGGGACGGCATCTGGGCTTCGAGGTGGCCGGACATGTCGGACGCCGCCGGGACGTGGACGAATTCACGATCTACGTCGAACGGCGCGGCGGCATCGCCACCGACAGGTCGCTCGGATGAGCGCTCCGCTCGGCCACTACCTGGCCTACACACGCCCACGCACCATCCCCGTGACGCTGGTCATGGTGCTCACCGGCTGGCTCGCCAGCCCCCAGCACCCCCGCGAGCTGCTCCCCATCTTGCTCGATCTGGGGCTGCTCGCGGCGGTCTACTCGTTTCTGCTCTGGGGCGGCTCGAATGCCTTCAATTCAGCCGAGGATCGGGACGAAGGGCCCGTGAATCTGCTGCCGAATCCCCCACCCCTACCGTCGGGGCTCGGCGCCTTCGGCCTCACGCTCCAACTGCTGGGCGTCGTCGCGTCTTCGGTCTTCGGTGTCCGTTGCGTCGCGCTCGCGCTGTTGGCCACCGTGGTGTCCACCTTCTACTCGTGGCGCGGCAAGGCCAGTTGGTCGGGTTGGTGGCGGCGCGGCAAGGAGATCCCTTTCGTCGACAACCTGATCAACGCCACAGGCTGCGGGCTCGGGAGCTTTCTCTACGGCTGGTTCGCAACCGGCGCCGAACCGAGCCGCGCCGCGATCTGGATGAGCGTGGCGTGGACCGTGCTGCTCTTCGGCGGCATCCCCACTTCGCAGATCTTCCAGCTGCGCCCCGGGGAGACCGTCGCCACGGCGCGCAACTGGACCGCGCTCCTCGGTGCCGAGCGCACGCTACGGCTCGGTGCCGCGCTGTTCGCCCTGCACCTCTCGATGCTCGCCCCCCTGGCGCGACTCGGCGTCGCCGATTTGCTGTGGGGCAGCTGCGTCTTGGCCGGCGCCGTGCACAGTGCCTGGTGGTCGCGCGCACCATTCACCGATCCGTATCGGCGCATGCTCCGACAAATGACGCTGCTCAGCGTCGGACAGCTCGCTTGGGCCCTCGGCAAGGCCTGGCACCCGGCGCTCTGACCGCCACCCCTTCGGGCCTCTCCGCGTTCGGCTTATGCTGCGACGGCCCAACGCTCCGAGAAGCGGCGGGCCACGAAGCGCCATGAAGAACGCGAACCCCCGGGTCGACGATTTCGTCCTGCACGCCGCGAAGTGGCAGGGAGAAATCCAGAAGCTGCGAACCATCCTGCTCGAGTGCAAGCTCGAAGAGGAGCTGAAGTGGGGCAAGCCCTGCTACGCCTTCGAAGGGAAGAACATCGCCATCATCCAGCCCTTCAAGGACCAATGCGCGCTGATGTTCTTCAAAGGAGCTCTGCTCACCGACTCTCACGGCCTCCTGCGCAGTCAGGGTGCCAACACGCAGTCGGCGCTGCGGCTCGAGTTCACCAGTGAGACCCAGATCAAAAAGTCCGCCCTGAAGGACTACGTGAAGCAGGCCATCGCCGTGGAGCAGGCCGGACTGCGCGTCCCAGCCAGCGCCAAGACCGAGCTGCCACATCCCGACGAACTGACTCGGGCGCTGCAGCGTGATCGCCGCCTGGCCAAGGCCTTCGGCGCGCTGACGCCGGGGCGCCAACGTGCCTACGTCATGCACTTTTCCGGCGCCAAACAGTCGGCCACGCGAGCCGCGCGCATCGAGAAATGCGCACCCGATATCCTGGCCGGCAAAGGTCTGAACGACCGCTAGAGCGACGAACGGTTTGCCGCGAGGCAAACCGTTTTGGGCTGCAGTGCTCGCTCCGGCGCCTACGGCGGTGGCTCGGTCCGGGGCCTACGGCGGTGGCTCGGTCGGGAGCCCCGGTCACCTCGCGCCGGGGCCCTCCCTCCCTTCGAGCCTCAGCCGAAACGGGCGAGGCTCAATCGTCGCCGAGGATGTCGGGGATGCCGCTGCCTGCCGCGCCGAGCTCGAGCACGCGCGGGGCGCCACCCGAACCCAGGCGAGCCAGCGAGTTCACGTGATGAACCAGGAAGTCACGGTTGTCGGTGACGTTCAGGTTCTGCATCTCCAGCGCGCCGATGCGATCCTCGGGCGTGAAGGCGGGATCCTCGACGCGCTCCATGCTGAGCTTGTCGGGGCCGTAGGCCATGTACTCGGCCTTGGTGGAGAGGAGGGTGTAGTCGTCGCCGCGACGCAGCTCGAGCGTCACGGTGCCGGTCACGCTCGGCGCGATCCAGCGGGTCAAAGCGTCCTTCAGCAGCATGCACTCGGGGTCGAACCAGCGACCCTCGTAGAGCAGGCGGCCCAGACGACGACCGAGCACGAAGTACTGGTCGAGCGTGTTCTCGTTGTGGATGGCCGAGAGCAGGCGCTCGTACACCGTGTGCAGCAGCGCCATGCCGGGAGCCTCGTAGATGCCGCGGCTCTTGGCGTCGATGACGCGGTTCTCGATCTGGTCGCTCATGCCCAGGCCGTGGCGGCCGCCGATGCGGTTGGCCTCCAGCATGATGTCGATCAGCTTGTCGTAGCGCTTGCCGTTCAGGGCCACCGGCACGCCACGTTCGAACTCGACGCTGACCTCCTCGGGGGCGATGGCGACGTCGGCACGGTAGGGGGCAACGCCCATAATCGGCTCGACGATGCGCATGCCCTTGTCGAGGTGCTCCAGATCCTTGGCCTCGTGGGTGGCGCCGAGCACGTTGGCGTCGGTGCTGTAGGCCTTCTCCGTGCTCATCGTGTACGGCAGCTTCTGCGCCACCAGGTACTCGCTCATCTCCTTGCGACCGCCGAAGGCATCGACGAACGCGCGGTCCAACCAGGGCTTGTAGATCTTCAGCTGCGGGTTGGTGAGGATTCCGTAGCGGTAGAAGCGCTGGATGTCGTTGCCCTTGTGCGTGCTGCCGTCACCGAAGACGTGCACGTCGTCGGCGCGCATGGCGCGGATGATGGCCGTGGTGGTCACGGCGCGCCCCAGCGGGGTGGTGTTGAAGTACTTCTTGCCGCCGCTCGACAGGTGGAATGCTCCACACTGGATGGCCACGATGCCCTCGCGGGCCATGGCCTCGCGACAGTCGACCAAGCGCGCGGCGGTGGCGCCGTGGCTCATGGCGATGGGCGGGATCTCCGCCGGATCCTTCTCGTCCGGCTGAGCCAGATCGGCCGTGTAGGCGTAGACCTGCATCCCCTGCCGAGCCAGCCAGGCGACTGCGCAGCGGGTGTCGAGGCCGCCCGAAAAGGCGATGCCGAGCTTGGTGCCCTGGGGCGGAAGGGAGCGGTAGATGCGACTCATGGCTGCCGGCCTCTACGATCAGGCGCTAGGCCGGGCAAGGCGCGCGCCGGACGGGCCGGCCGAGGCGCATCCCGCGCGCGAGGCTCAGCTGCCGGCCCAGCGCAACAGCTCGGCCGAGGCCGGATCCTGCGCCGCGCGAGGCGGACTGAGCGACAGCGAAAGCAGGTCGCGCAGCTGCTCGTACAGGCTGGGTTCGAGCGCCCCCCAGGCGAAGCAGGCCGTGCCCACGGCGCGTCCCGCGTAGCCCAGCGGCTCGACCACGATGACCGGAAAGGCCTCGAGCGCCGCGTCGATCCCCAAGCTGGAGAGGTGCAGACGTTCGGAGGTCGCCGAGCCGTCCTGCGACTCCAGAGCCCGCGGCGCCTTGGTCGAAATCACGTCCAGCCATTCGCCGAATCCCGGCGCGAAGCGAGCTACGGTGAAGGCAGAAACGCCCAGGCGCGGCAGGTGATCCACCAACGCGTCGTGGAGCGCGAGTGGATCCGGCACGCCAACCTGCTCCAAACAGGCGCGAACCAGCACGCGTGTGCGCGCGCCCACGGACTCGAGGTGCTCGTGCGCGATGGCCACGCTCACGCGCGCCAAGAGAACACGCGCCTCTTGGAACAGATCTTCCAAGCGTGGACGCACGGCCGGCTGCACCTCGGCGCAAATCAACGCCTGCAGGCGCAGCGCGCTGATCACGTCGTGACAGACCAGTGGATCGCCGCCGCCCGACTGATGCAAGCGCGCTACGCGTTCGAACTCCCAAAGGAAGGCCCCGCCCTCGTCCGAGTCGAGCTGAGCGGAAAGCGAGTCGATCAACCGGCCCTCCCAATCGTGCGAGCCACCCAACCGCCCCGCAGCGGCCCGAGCCAACTCGGCGCGCAAGGCCGTCCGCCGTTCGATCAGCGCCAAGCGACAGGTCCGGGCCACGCGCGGGCGCTCGGCCTCCACCTGCCGTGAGTCGTTCTGCAAGCGCAGGCGACAGCCGCACGAATCGCGAACGACCAGCTGCGTGTCGACCGACTCGTCCTCCAGCTTGCCGGCGTCCGCCAAGGCCGTCAGCAGCGCTCGCGCCGCCGCTTCGCCCTGTTCA
>DATIDO010000335.1:0-3541 GCA_035456245.1 Polyangiaceae bacterium | reverse complement strand
GTCGATGATGGTCACGAGCCCGTCGGGCGCGTCCGGCTTGGCCTCGCGCAACGAAGGCAGCTCGGCGTTCAGGATGCGGTTCATGATCGTGACGTCGCTGACGTCACGCCACATGCGCTGGCCGCTGGCGGCCTCCCAGAGCATCACGCCGATGGCGAAGATGTCGGCGCGACGATCGATGGCTTCGCCCGTGATTTGCTCGGGCGCCATGTAGCGCAGCTTGCCTTTCAGCACGCCGGTGGCCGTGTCGGCGTGGGCGCCGGAGAGCTTGGCGATGCCGAAATCCAGCACCTTCACCTGGCCGTCGTAGGTGATGAAGACGTTGTGCGGGCTGACGTCGCGGTGGACGACGCCGAGCGGGCGGCCGTCGAAGTCACTGAGTTCGTGGGCGTGATGCAGGCCGGCGAGCGCCTCGCAGATCACGCGCAAGTGCATGCGCAGCGGGAAGACATCCTTGCCCCGAGCGCGCGCCGCGACCTGCGAGAGCGCCTGACCCTCGAGGTACTCCATGACGATCACGGGACCTTCGGGTGACTCGAAGACCTCGTTCGTCTGCACGACGTTGTGGTGATTGAGGCGCGCCGCCAGACGCGCCTCGCTCAAGAACATCTTGGCAATCTCGGGCTCGGCCTGCGCGTTGCCGCGCATCGACTTGAGAACGACCAGCTTGTTGAAGCCGCTCGGACCGCGCGCCACCGCCAGCATCACATTGGCCGTGCCGCCCTGCCCGAGCTGAGCCAGGACACGGTACTTCCCCTGAAAGCGGGGCGCGGCCGGGCTGGCGGAGGTAGGGGGCATGGGGAGACGGAGCTTGACCGGTCGGTGAGAGCTGTCGAGCTGCCCTGGATCGTACACGCTTCGACGCTTGGCCCAAGTCCAAGTAGCACATGACAAATCCCGTCTCCGCTCCGACGTGTGTCGAATTCCGGTCAAGCGGCTGACCAGGCTCGATTCCTGTCACGCTGCAATCGGACCTGTCCGCGATTTCGGACTCACGGCGACCCGAGCTCGAACGGTAAGGGGAGCGTCATGATCGTCTACGAGCGGAGGCCGACTTGGCTTGGTTTGGTCTTCTCGGTGCGGGGCACCGAGCTGGAAGGCATTCGCTTTCGCCTCACCTTCGTCTTCCTCATCTCCATCGTGTTCACCTACTTCCAGGAGGTAGGGCACGTTCGCTCGCCGCTCACCATCCCCGCGCTCTCTCTCATGGGCATGGCGATCGGTATCTTTCTCGGCTTCCGCAACAACACCAGCTACGACCGCTTCTGGGAGGGTCGGCGGCTCTGGGGCGGGCTCGTCAACACCAGCCGCACTCTCACCCGGCACCTGCTCACCCTGACCGCTCCGCACGGCGATAGTGCGAGGGTGCGCGCTTGTGTGCACCGCATCCCGGCATTCGTGCACGCTTTGCGTGCCCAGCTGCGTGACCAGCCTCTGCCGAGCGAGCTGGACTCCCTGCTCGAGCCGAACGAGCGAGCGTTGGTGGCCGCCAGTCGCAACCCGGCCAACGCGATCCTGCTGCAGCTCCAGCGCGAGCTGGCCGGCTTGGCCAACGCCGGCGAGCTGACCGAACTACGCCTGGTCGAAATCACCACGACCCTCGCCACGCTCACCGATCTGCAAGGCGGGTGCGAGCGCATCAAGAATACGCCGATGCCCCACTCCTACAGCACGCTGATCCACCGCATCGTCGGCATTTACGTGATGATCTTGCCGTTCGGCTTGGTGCAGACGCTCCATTTGCTGACGCCTTTCGTCGTGCTGATCGTCGCCTACACGTTCTTGGGGTTGGACTCGGTGGGCAGCGAGATCGAGGATCCGTTCGGCGAAGATCCGAACGATCTGCCGCTCGGCTCGCTCTCGCGCATGATCGAGATCAACGTCCGCGAGATGGCGGGCGAGGTCGATCTGCCCGAGCTGCTGAAGCCCGTCCGCGGGCAGCTGACTTGATGGTGGCGGCGACCGGTGAGATGCCCGGCAGCGTCTCGAAGCTGACCTTGCGGGCCGTCTCGACGAAGTCGCGCACGAACGGCAGCTCGGCCTCCTCGGCCCGAACGGCCGCCCACAGATCGCACGACAGGCCTTCACGCCCCAAGCTCAGGCTGCGCACCATCCCCGACGCCACCTCACGGTGGACCGCCCAGCTGGGCAGCGCGGCCACGCCTTGGCCGCTCGCTACCAACTGCACGATCATCAGCGTCAGCTCGGTGTGGCGGACGCGTTGCGGCGCGACGCCGGCGGGTCCCAAGAAGCGGCTGAAGAAGTCGAGGCGCTCGGGCGCCACCGGGTAGGTGATGACCGTTTCGTCGGCCAGATCACGTGGAGTCACGAAGCGCCGCGACGCCAGCGGGTGGCGAGGTGAGCAGATCAGTACGCTCTGGTAGCGGAAGAGCGGGGCGAAATGCACGCTGGGGTCGCGGGTCGGATCGGTGGAGAACAGCATGTCCACCACACGCTCGGCCAGCGCGGGGTAGGGGTCGAAGGGCATGCCGATGCGCACGTCCAGCTCCACGTCGGTGTGCGTGGCGCGGTAGGCGTTGAGGGTCGGCAGCAACCAGTCGAAGCAAGAGTGGCATTCCATCGCCAGGAGCAGGCGCCCCTCGTTGCCCCGCTCGAGCCGACGCAGATCGGCTTCGGTCGCGTCGACCGCCGGCAGGATCTCGCGCGCCAGCGTCAGCAGGCGCAGGCCGGCCGCGGTGAAGCGCAGCGGCTTCACCTTGCGCAGCAAGAGCGTCTGCCCCACCACGCGCTCCAGCTCGACCAGCGTGTGCGAGAGGGCCGACTGGGTGACGTGGATGTCGCGAGCCGCCGCGGCCAGCGTTCCGCGGCGTTGGATGGCGATCAGTGCGCGCAAATGGCGAAGTTCGAACACCCCGGCGCTCTAGCAGAAGGCCGCGTTCGGCGGATCATGTAGTTTCGCTCATGGCGAGTTGAGAACGATTCGATTGTGGCCCCCGCCGACGCGGGCGACATGGGGCCCATGATTCGAACCGCCGTCCTGGGATTCCCACGCATTGGACCGGACCGGGAGCTGAAGCGCCTGGTCGAGAAGCACTGGCAGGGTGAGCTGAGCGCCGAGGGGCTCTTGGCTGCGACCCACGAGCTGCGCCGAGCCAGTCGAAGCCGGCTCGTCGACGTCGGCGTCTCCGAGGTGCCGAGCGGAGACTTCAGCCTCTACGACCATGTCCTCGACCTGGCCCAGGCCGTCGGTGCGGTGCCGACGCTGGCCGAGGGCACGCCCCTGGACGACTACTTCTTGCTGGCGCGCGGGCGCGCGCCGGGTGGACGCGTGGGCCGCGCGCTCGAGATGACGAAGTGGTTCGACACCAACTACCATTACCTGGTCCCCGAGATCGCGCCCGAGACGCGCCTGGCGCTGCGCTTCAACCCGATTCGCCAGGCCTACCAGGAGGCGCTGGCCGAGGGCCGGAAGACCCGCCCCGTGGTGCTGGGGCCGGTCAGTTTTCTCCAGCTGTCCAAGGATCCCACTGGCCAGGCGAGCCCTCTCGCGCGCCTCGCTGACCTCCTACCCGTCTACGCC